>JASJDF010000324.1 GCA_030065715.1 Xenococcaceae cyanobacterium MO_188.B19
CTAAAGGCTTTCCTACCAAAATACTGCGACCGATGACTACAGCCTTTTTGCCTTCCAAAGGAATATCATATTCTTCTAATAACTTTATTACTCCTGCTGGAGTACAACTACGTAAACCAGGTTCAGAACGAACTAATTTGCCTAGGTTAAGAGGATGTAACCCATCGGCATCTTTATCAGGATCGATCTGATGCAGCAAGGTTACCGCATCAAGATGATTTGGTAAGGGTAACTGAATTAAAATACCATCAACATTACTATCCTGATTGAGAGCAGATATTTCTGCTGCTAAGGCTGCTTGGGTGATATTTGCTGGTAAGTGTTTTCCAAAAGAAGCCATACCGATGCGCTGACAAGCTTTTTCTTTATTGCGAACATATACAGCACTCGCGGGATTATCTCCCACCATTAATACTGCTAATCCTGGGGGACGACCAATTTTAGGATCAAACTCAGCTATCTTTTCTTGAAGATGATTTTGAATTTTCCGAGACAAAGCTTTTCCATCCAATATGAGATGTTGATTTTGGTTCATCTTGTATTATTGAAATAGTGATAGATTTGAGGTACAACAGCTAATACTACTCTAAAATAACCAAACCTTTGGTTTAAGCTTTACCCTGGATCAATCTATAGCCTTTCTTAAATAGATGAACAATCCTAAAGGATTCCTAACCCTAAAGGGTATATCCGCAGGTGTCCCGCAAGGGGATACCGCTGCCCCTTCGGGTAGAGCTACGCAAGCGCATATATCCTTTATGACACCTTCGCATAAGCGCTTCGCATATGAACAAAATCCACTATTATTAATACTTATAAGTATTATTCTAGTTGGTTGCAATTTTAGTCAAAACTCTATTTCAATTGAAAGCATTACTGAGAAAAAATTAGGAAAAACAGTCCAAATCACAGGAAAAGTTACAGAATTAGCACCTTTAATTAGAAGTGCTGGTTATCGACTCCAAGATGATACAGGTAGTGTTTGGATTATTACATCAAATAGTTTACCTATCCTAGAAACAGAAATTACGGTTGAAGGAAGGGTTCAAATTCAAGACATAATGATAGAAAATAAAAATTTGAGTCAGTTGTATTTAGTCGAATTACAGAAATTATCCCAAGTTTCAGAGTAAGAATAATTAAGTAAGCAATGGATTTGATCAAAGGTAAATGGTAAATGCTCAACGAAACGACTCCTGTGGTAGCAATGGCTATTTTGTATCGAGAAGACAAATTTCTGATGCAACTTCGAGACGATATCCCTGGTATTCTGTATCCCGGTCTTTGGGGGCTGTTTGGAGGTCATCTAGAATTGGATGAAACCCCAGAAGCGGGCTTAGTCAGAGAAGTAAAGGAAGAAATTAATTATTTGGTACTACAGCCCAAAAAGTTTCGCTGTTATGCTGATAATAGAGCAATGCGTTATATTTTTCATTCGCCTCTGACAGTAGAAGTTGAAGCTTTACAACAGATGGAGGGCTGGGATTTGGGTTTAGTCTCACCAGAAGAAATTATCAAAGGAATTTGCTATTCTGATAAAGCCCAAGAATCAAGACTATTAGGGGATATTCATCGGCAAATCTTGCTGGATTTTATAGTATCTGGTCTGATGAATGATGAGTAGTTTTGATGCAACTTTTACCGAAATTTTTATCTGTAGGGATTACTATTGAAAGAGATAAGGACTACCATAGATATTTATATTCCCCTTTCCTCAATTCTCCTTCCTAAATTAATTTTTGTTCCATCCTGAACGTTTTTTTATGAGTCAAAATCCTAAAAGCCATATTGTCCGGGGATTACAAAGAGCTAAATATGTTGCTCTATTAGTTGCAACTTCGATTTTGGTTGCTTACCCCGACACTTCAACCAAAGCAGCCTGGGAAGATAGTCCCAAAGCCTTAGTTGATGAAGTCTGGCAAATTGTTAATAATGAGTTTGTCGATCAAAAATTTAATCAAGTCAACTGGTTAGAACAAAGATATAAGTTATTAGAAAGAAAATATACCAATCAACAGCAAGCTTATCAGGCAATTCGCCAATCTCTCGAAGATTTGGGTGACCCTTATACGAGATTTCTAGAACCTGAGGAATTTGAAGAACTCACTAGTCAAACTACGGGAGAATTGTCAGGAATTGGGATTCGTCTAACTATTGACGACTCTACTAGTCAGTTAACTGTGGTTGAACCACTGGAAAATTCTCCAGCAGCTGAAGCTGGGATTAAGGCGGGAGATAAAATTTTACGGATTAACGATAAGCCTACATCTCTAATGAGCATCGAACAGGCTTCAACAGAGATTAAAGGAGAAGTAGGGACAGAGGTTGAACTTAAAATTTCTCGTGCTGATAAAGATGTTTTTGATATAACCCTAGTTAGAGCTCAAATTGAATTACCTTCTGTAGCATATACCCTAAAACGAGAAGGAAAATTCAACGTAGGTTATATCAAGCTAGATGAGTTTAGTTCTCACGCAGCAGAACAGATGCAAAAAGCGATCGCAGATTTGAGCGATCGCAATGCTCAAGGATTTGTGCTAGATTTACGAGGCAATCCAGGAGGATTACTATTCTCTAGCGTCGAAATAGCTCGAATGTGGATGGAAAAAGGAGCAATTGTTTCCACCATTGACCGTAAAGGAGGAAATCAGAAATTTGCTGCTAATGGTAAAGCTTTAACCGATTTACCCTTAGTAATACTTGTCAATCGCTACTCTGCTAGTGCTAGCGAGATTTTAGCAGGTGCTTTAAAAGAAAATAAACGGGCTACTATCGTCGGAACTCGTACCTACGGTAAAGGTACCGTCCAATCGGTTCATTCCCTTTCTGATGGTTCGGGTTTAGCTGTAACCATAGCCCGCTATTATCCTCCTAGTGGTATGGATATCAATCGTAAAGGAATCGCACCAGATATTCAGATCAACATTTCTACCCAAAAGCAAATGGAGCTTAATGTCAATCCCGATCTTTTAGGTACTAGTGGCGATCCCCAATACTCCCAAGCTATCAAAATTTTGCGAAGCAATTCTTTAAATCAGTAACCTCTCTAACCATTAGCAACATTTGGGGAAAGCTCAACTGCTTTCCCTATAATCGTAAATTTGACCCTCAATTTGGGAAATTTATAACCATATAGACAGAGCAGTAACTTTAAAATTTTTATGAATTTATCCAATCTACAAGCTAATGGATCAGCCAATGGAGTTCAATTTATTGAAGAAGTAGGAATTACCATTGCAGCCCAAGATTTATCTCCTACTATGGTTAGTCAGGATTTTTTGAAATTTAGCGGCATTATCCCCAAAGATTGGGAATTAGCACAGAAACCAGTGCTCAATCCCGCAATGGCTCAACTGAATTTCAAGAATGGTATTAGTATTAATGCTCAACCTCGGAGTATTACTTTTAACGAATCTGCCAGTAAGAAAAAATTTGATGACATTACGATTCCCAATATTGCTGCTGAATACGCCAAAAAACTTCCCCATGCCAACTACATTGGACTAAGTTTTAATCCCAAAATCTTACTTCCCTTTCCTGGTAATCCCCAAGCTGCTCGCAGCTATATTACAGGCTCCCTCTTAGGTTCGGGTTCTTGGAAAGAAATTGGCAAAGCTCCAGTACAAGCAGGATTAAACCTAATGTATTTATTAGACCGCTGCCAGCTTAATGTTACCATCGCAGAAGCTAAAATACAGCAGCCTCAACAGCCTGTTATGTTTGCCGTTTTATTTTCGGGTAGTTTTAACTATGGTTTGGGCAATAGTGAATCTTCTGAAGACAAGCTACAAAAATTACTGCAAGCCCTTGGTTTTTGGCAGAATGATATGACGACTTTTCGGAATATAGTAACAGATAAATTTTTAGCAGCAACTGAACTAGCTCAACCAACCGAAGAAGAAAGTGTATTTCCGACAATTTGATCAAGCCCCTTCGGGAAAGGGGAAAGGCAAAACTCTGAAGGAATTCAATACAAGCCTTATTCAAAGTTATACCCTTTAGGGCGGTTTCCTATAGGATTCCTAAAGGATATACTTTTTCCCAACCCTTAGGACAATCGATCATTTTTTGCCCGCAAGGACTTTCTTAACCTTAGCTCGACAATTTTGTGTTCTCCTCCAGTCGCCAAACTTTCGGGAGGACACGAAGTATTTAGTTAAATTAAATATTTACTTACTCTTGCTCTTAAAATCAAGCTTTTGAGGAAGTTTTTGACATTTTGTCAGCTTTTTGTCATGTTTTTCCAACTAACTTGAAATGCTGAAACCCTTTCTAGATAATTATTTCGTCCTGATACAAACTGAAAATTTAATAATTGTCACGTAATATTCAATTACAAGAAACGGTAATTTCGCCGAATAATGGCTGAAATGCCTATCAGATATAGCTTTATCTAATTTATTAAGGAATTTATCAAAGTTATTAAGAATAATTCTTTTTAAGAAAAAGAGATTTAGCATTATTTTTGTAATTGCCGTAAAATGCGCATTACTTCATAATACATTTGGATATTTCCTTGTTGCTGAAATAAATTACTAGCTTTTTCTAAATCTTTTTTGCATTTAGAAAAATTCCCCAATTGATAATATAGAAGACCGCGATTAATGTAAGCTACAGCTAAGTTTGGATCGAGTTTGATAGCTTGGTTTAAATCAGCTAAAGCTTTTGCTTTTTCTCCTAGTTGAGTGTAAAGAAGACCGCGATTAATGTAAGCTACAGCATAATTTAGATCGAGTTTAATAGCTTGATTGTAATCAGCTAAAGCTTTTGCTTTTTCTCCTAGTTGCTTGTAAAGAAGACCGCGATTATTGTAAGCTGGAGCATAGTTTGGATCGAGTTTAATAGCTTGATTGTAATCAGCTAAAGCTTTTGCTTTTTCTCCTAGTTGAGCGTAAAGAAGACCGCGATTATTGTAAGCTGGAGCTAAGTTTGGGTCGAGTTTAATAGCTTGGTTTAAATCAGCTAAAGCTTTTGCTTTTTCTCCTAGTTGCTTGTAAAGAAAACTGCGATTAATGTAAGCTGGAGCATAGTTTGGATCGAGTTTAATAGCTTGATTGTAATCAGCTAAAGCTTTTACTTTTTCTCCTAGTTGCTTGTAAAGAAGACCGCGATTATTGTAAGCTGGAGCATAGTTTGGATCGAGTTTAATAGCTTGATTAAAAGCAGCTAAAGCCTTTTCCATTTGTCCTAATTTCTGATAAAGATTACCGCGATTAAAATAATCTTTAGCAGTCTGAGAATCACTCTCAACATTTTGAGCTATATCAGTTAATAATAAACTTCCCTCATGTTTTAAATGACGACGCTCAAAATCGTCTTGGGCATCAACGGAAAGATTAAATCCTGTGCTGACAAAACATAATGTAGCAATCGCGAGTAAATGAGATTTCATGGTCAACTTTAAGTTGTCTATTCTGATTTAAGCTATTATTCTTATATCTGCTAGAATCAATCTCAAAATCATTTCGTCTAACAATCTTTACGAGCTTTTTTTTGTCACTGGAGTTTAGAATATTTATTGAATAAAAAATCAACTCAATAAACAAAGAAATTCTGAAAAGTAACTTGATTCATCAAAAAAGCAAAGCTAGAAATTCAGGAATTCATTAACATTAATCGGTTTTGAGATCGGTGAAATCCTTATTATTGCCTGGCTCATCGCTTATAATTTGAGAAAAAAATTACAACTACTAACTACTAACTCCTTTACAGCATACTATCAACTCATCTTTGCCCGAATATCTTTAATCGCGATTTGAATACCTAAGAGAAACAAGCCTAACGCTACTAAACCGAATACCCCAGTACCCAAAGCAGCCACACCAATTACTAGGGTTCTTACCGCAACAGTAATTTTGAGTACAAAAATATTGTCTGATACTACGGGTTTATCACTGTAAGTTTCTATAATAGAAGACATTAGGAAATAGATCGCGATCGCGATCGCTCCAGAAAAAGTTGAAGCGAAGATACAGGTTAAAGGTGTTACCTTTTTTTTTGAGGAGTCTGTATCAGGTTTAGTTACATCAAGATTTTTTTCGCTCATAAACTTGGTAAGTTATTTGTAGTTTATATTTCTGCTTTTTAAACTCCTACGAACTAGATTAACTTGTTAGTCTTGTGGACAACATATGAATCAATCATCTGATGATCGAGATCGAGATAACCAATCACTAGAAAACGAGGATTTATCTTCAGCTCAACCGCCCTCAAAGAGACGCAAATGGATTCTAATTGCAATTCTTTTTTTACTCAGTAGTCTGGGTATAGGTACGGTTGTAGGATGGTATTTGATTCAGAAAAAACTGTTACCTCTAGTAGAAACTGAAGCAGGAAAATACCTTCATCGTCCACTGAATCTTGGGAAATTACAGAGTGTATCCCTTACTTCTGCTCGCGTAGGAAAAAGCGAACTTCCTCCTACTCAGGATAACCCTGATCATGCGGTTGTCGAAACTGTAAAAGTTAAATTTAATTTGTTACCTCTATTATTTAAGAAAACTTTACCTTTAGACATTATTCTGATTCAACCAGATGTTTATATTGAGCAGGATAAAA
>JASJDF010000325.1 GCA_030065715.1 Xenococcaceae cyanobacterium MO_188.B19
CCTAAAGGATCCCTAAAGGGTATATGCGAAGCGGTATCCTTTAGGACACCTTCGGATAACACCTTCGGATATACTTTAGTGCATTGCCCACCCTACTTAATCTTTCTAAGATACTGAATTTAAGATAACTGGGAGCGTATTTCTTCGACTCTTTTACGATTAACTCCCAAATCGGATTTTCCGAGACGAGAAGCAGAACGAACGTGCATTATATTGTTAGGATCTAAGTAAAACTCCACATCATCAACATAGCCCATGAGTTTGCTAGTAAACTCTGCATAAAGATAATTATCGCTTTCTTCAATAATCTTCGTTCTTTCCATAGCTTCTACTATCTTTTTGATCTCTGCAATGGATGTTGTTGGTAAAGGCTCTACTTTAAATTGAGGATTATCACTTTGGCTAGATACACAATTGGGAGTACCTGGACAAGGTGCTAGTTTGCCATCTTTTACTCCCAAGTTACTGGGTCTTGTTCCTGCAAAATTAAACATACTATATTATTTTTTGAATTTAGTGAGTTTATAGTTGATATTCTCAAATACATTTTCAGTAAAAATACTCAAGTGTTTTTACTTACATAAAATGATTATTTATAACATATATTGCGTTTTGTCAGCATATTTTTCAAATCTTCATAATTATTTTATATTTTTATATTAAGATAGATATCATTAACCACTCAAATGAATTATTGAGTGATTCCTAATTAGGTAATAATGCCTTCTGTAAAACCACTTGCACTTAAATTGAGCTAAAAAATAGAGACTGAATTTAAATATTCAATCTGAGACTATTGCCTGTTTGGAAAGCAAAATAAACTGTTTAAAACTAGTTTTTAGTTTATTCAGCAGTATGTTCAACAAATCTTTAGGAGTATTTAGAGAGATGAATCTAAACTTAATTTCTATTAAGACTTCACAATCGAAAACCGAAGTAATCAATAAATGATGAATTGAGACTCTTAAGTAGAATTATTTATTTAGCTCAAGATAAAACTTCTACTGGAAATGTAAGCAATATTACTTTTTATTTCGATTAATTAAGATTCACTAGAAATATTGCGTTTTTGATAATTCATCACTAAAGCACTAAAATTTCAAAATCAATACCACAAGAACTTGGTTACTTTGCCAATAAGTAAAATCCTGCAATAGATGGTTGACGACATCACAGCAGGAAGATTTCTACTATATCGTTTTTGATTTGTCTAGATATATAGTACCGAAAAATACTCGGAAGCACCAAGAAACATTTGCAACAAAATCTCCTTTCATTTAGTTATTCGTCGAAGATTAACTAACAAGTCTGTTCATTCAAAGTTCTGTTGTAACTGAAAACAGCGTGCATATTAAATCTAGACACAAAAGATTAATTAATTTTCTTAAGCATCAGCCTAAGTCAATTAATATTTGATGCCAATTTTTACTATAGAGGTTCAAACCAATGATGACTAATTCTACTCAAAGACCAAGACCAATTTTAATGATTCCCATTAGACGTTGTGGTAGTCATGCACTTCGTCTGCGTTTGAATTTTAGTCCAGAATTTCATTCTCCTTATCCTCTTCACATAGTAGATTTTATGCCTTTGGTGGAATTATATGGAGATATAAGTAACGATTGGACTTATTTTCAAATGGTCATTGACCTAGTAGGATTACAGACCGCAACTATGGTTAAGTGGCATAAAGTGGCTTTAGACCCAGTGGCTATTTTTGAAGCCATTAAAGATCGCCCCCGAAGTGTTCATGCCATTGCTTGGGAAATGTTATTTCAAGCTGGTCAGGAGCATGGTGCAAAAGTAGTAATGGATAAATCCTTAGATAACGTTCATTACGCTCCTGAATTGATGGAGTTATTTGACGATATGTTGTTTTTAAATGTCGTCCGCGATCCTAGAGCCCAAATTAATAGTATCAATCGTGCAATTATTCATGACTTTGATACTTTACTCAACTCACTCACTTGGGTCAAAGCTCATGAGAAGGCAAAAGATTTGGCGCAGAAATATCCCGAACGTGTTTTAACCATCAGATATGAAGACTTCCTCCAACAGCAAGAAGTGACACTGCATAAAGTTTGTCAATTTTTTGGTATTGAATTTCTCGAATCCATGCTAGATGTTTCTAATTCCCGTGAAGCTAATAGTATTGCTGGCTTATCTGCTCTTTGGGAAACCAATACTTCTGCTCCTATTCCTGCTTATATTGATAAATTCAAAAAATCCCTAAGTATGGAAGATATTGAAATTATCGAGACCGTAACTAGTGGCTTTATGGATTACTATGGCTATGAAAAAATGACTTCGGCAGCAGCTAACATTACTCAAAAGGCTATTGAGAAAGCAAAAAAAGAGAGCCAACCAAAAAAAGATCAAGCTTGGTTAAATCTCCAGATGAATGATCCACGTGATTATCAACTGAGAAAATTCCGTTCTAATTATCTCGATATGGTCAAAGGAAAACTCTTACAACAGAAGGCTCAAGTACCAAATTTAGTAACAAATCAGCAACACCATGTTGCTTATGCTTGATTAGTTACCACTAGTAAGAAACAATAACGGAGTACCAATTTCATTGATTAGGGGATTAATTAAAACAATTCTGTTGCTTAAAGCTCAAAAATAATCCCCTATATATCTTTTACTCATCATTCTAGGATTAACGAAACATGACCGAATCCACTATAACTACACATGATTTTAATGTGGCTCAACTTCAGGCAGAATATAGTCAAAAAAGCCCACAACAAATTCTCAAGTTTGCTCTAGACAAATTTGAGAATCTTGCTATTTCTTTTAGTGGCGCAGAAGATGTAGTGTTAATTGATATGGCTTCTCGCCTAACCAAAAATTTTAAAGTATTTTCTATTGATACTGGTCGTCTTCATCCAGAAACCTATCAATTACTTGACTGCGTTAGAAATCACTATGAAATTGATGTAGAAATTCTTTTTCCTGATGCTGCACAAGTAGAAGAATTGGTTAAAACTAAGGGGTTATTTAGTTTTTATAAAGATGGGCACAAAGAATGTTGTGCTATTAGGAAAGTAATACCTTTACGTCGCAAACTCAATACTTTAGATGCTTGGGTTACAGGACAACGCAAAGATCAAAATCCCGATACTCGTGCTCATATCCCTGTAGTTCAAGTAGATACAGCATTTTCCAATGGAGATCGCCAGTTAATTAAATTTAATCCCTTGGCTAACTGGACTTCATCACAAGTATGGGGTTATATTCGGGCGATGGAAGTACCTTATAATAAGCTCCATGAAAAAGGCTTTGTCAGCATAGGTTGCGAACCTTGTACTCGTTCCGTTTTACCTAATCAGCAAGAAAGAGAAGGTCGTTGGTGGTGGGAAAATGCCCAAGAGAAAGAATGTGGTTTTCATGAAGTCAATATGAATAGCAATCATCAAAGATAAAAGAAATAGGGGAAAAGATGCCGAAAGAGAGCTAATGATACTAGGGATCAAAACTTCTCGATTCTTCTGACCCCCTAATCTTTTAATCCTATTCAATAGGATAGATTATTATTTGTACGAATAAAATTTTTCTTAGGAGTAGTTCAAATTGAATATTACTTTGGTCAAAAAAATCAAATCTGATGGTAATCTCTGTCGTAAATCTGCTGATGTGTTTGAAAAGTTAAAACAAGCCAATTTGGTAGAAAAAATAGATCATATTATCTTTGCTGATGAGAGAAAAAAAACCAGTGAAGGTTTATCTTTGGCTCTTCAACACGGAATTAAAACAGCACCTTTTTTTATTGTTAATAAAGAAGATGGTTCTACCGAAGCCTATACTAGATACTGTAATTTTTTAGAAGAAGTACTTGAGGAAAAAACTTCTGAACAAGAATCAGTTTTGGAAATTTTAGCTCAAAATCCCGATCTGGATTTTATTTAGTTTTTTGTTAGGAATAATTCAGCAATTGATACTTTATTTCTCCCATCTGATGGAAAAATATGTAGCAAGAAAATAATTTAATTTGCCATCAATCATGATGATGATGTGGAATATTGTTACTGTCGTAATCAACTGATTGACTAGTATAACTAATTTCTAGACCGATAATATTTAACTTCTCAATGTTTTTTTCAATGACTTTAGGATTAGTTACTAGTCGCACATAAATTTTATTATCTTGAATTTTGATTGGATAGTGATTATTTCCTAATAGATGTCCTAATTTAACTAATTTTAAAGGATGATTATTAGAATTAGAAAAAGTTAAAACCATTAATTTTTCTTGTTGCAAATTAATTAATAATAAATTACCATTTTCAGCTTCTAATATATCTCCCGACTCTAGTAATAGTTCTCGATTCTTAATAATACCAATAGAAACTCCACAAACAGATTTAGTTAAAATTCTGCCTTTAGCGCGATCGCTTTTTTGTAGATCGATTTCTAAATAGTTGTTAGCTTTTTTAGCATTCTTTACTAATTCGGCTAGTTCAGGATTTTTATTGATATTACCAAGATATTTTTTGGCAATTAAAGTCATTTCATTTAACATTTATTTCTTACTTATTTTGGTATATGAGGCAAATTATTATTTTGATTTATGTTTCTGATCGAATTAATAATTGAAGTAAAATATTTTTTTATTGAAGCAGTTTTTTGAGCATTAACTTTGATTAATACCCCTCGATTTTGGGGCAATAGAGAAGTTGCAGTAAGTAAATTATTAGGGATATCTAATTTTTCTATCTTTGCTTGTAGCAACTTTACTTTTGATCCTGGTAATACCGCGATCGCATTTCCCAAAACGGAATATTTGGCAAATAGATGACTATCGCTGAAACTATTGTTAACCCCTGATAAATACATTCCATCACTAAACCACAAATCACCTTCTAAAGAATAAACTTTGAGGCGATTAAAATAAGAATGAAACAGATAAGATTCTCCTTTTGCTAATCTTCCTGGTAAAACAAGTTCGCTAAAAAATAAAGTACTACTAGAGTCCATATTGATTTTAGTAACTTGTTCTAAAGCCGAATCTTGATACAAAATCAAAGATTCTGGTACAAACTCTAAATAACTACCAGAAGCTAGATTAAATTGATAACTTAGTTGAGCAATTTTTTCTAAATCAGGATTAGGATAAACTTTGTTTGCAGCGCGGTCAGTCAAATAAACTTGAGTGTTTTCTTCACAGTCTACAATAATATTGAAATTATCCCCAGGAAATAAACCAGGGGAATTATTACCGAGATAAAGATAAGCACGATTTTGATAGTTATCTAAATAGAAAGGGCGAGAAACACACAAAGGATGATCTGAATATTTATGAGTAACTATTGTCTTGTTAAACTTGTTTAGTTGTAGTTTGATTTTTAGACGTGAATTTGCTGTTCTATATTGCGATCGCATATAATCTTTCTTATTAGAAGTAACTGAAGCATAATTCATCGTGAATAATTAATTAAATAAAATTTGATGACAAATAAAATCTATTACTGTTGCTAAACCTTCCCCTGTTTTGCAGTTAGTATAAGCCAAAGGTTTTCCCTGACGATATTGAGTAGCCTCTTGACGAATTAATTCCAAATCTGCACCAACATAAGGGGCAAGATCGATCTTATTAATTACTACTAAATCTGCTTGAACAAAACCAGGACCATTCTTACGAGGAATATCGTCTCCTGCACCAACATCAATCACAAAAATGTAAGCATCTACTAAGTCATAACTAAAAGTAGAAGCTAAATTATCACCACCACTTTCAATTAAGATTAAATCCAATTCGGGATATAGTAATTCTAAATCTTGTACTGCTAAAAGATTCATTGTGGGGTCTTCTCGAATCGCAGTATGGGGACAGCTACCAGTTTCTACTCCTACAATTCTTTCTGGGGTCAGAATACCGCTATTTTTCAGCCGATCTGCGTCTTCTGTGGTTAAGAGATCGTTGGTGACTACTCCTATTTCTATCCCTTTACTAATTAACTTAGGAATTAGACATTCTAGTAAAGCAGTTTTACCACTTCCCACAGGTCCCCCAATACCCAATCTTGCTGCGGATGTTTTCATAGAATAATTTTGTTTTTCCACTAACAATTATTGATCTAATTTTTATAAGTAATAAATTAAAAAACTCAGTTATATTAAACTCTTTTTAATCTTAAATTTTTATTATCTTCACTAAGCCAAAAAATTAATACTTATAATCTCATGCCTTAATCAATTTAACAATTGCTCAAAAATCAGGTTTACGGCTAAAAACAACTAATCAATATTATTAATAACAATATGACTATTAATTCAATTTTTTTACAAAATCTCTATATTTTAATCTTCATTTGAGCTTCCGCTTTGATTAACTGAGTATATAATACTAGCTAAAGTTCCACTTCTAGGGTGATGGCTTCGCTTAAATCACTGTAATCAGCAATATCTGTTCCTTTGCCACCATCTAAAATATCATCGCCAGAACTGCCAATGAGTATGTCATTTTTACCGAAAACGCGGGCAAAGCCCCTCAATTTTATTGATGGGGATGTAGCACGCTGGCGATTGCAATCGCCCGTATCAGTTGTATCTTAAGAGAGATTGTACTATAATT
>JASJDF010000326.1 GCA_030065715.1 Xenococcaceae cyanobacterium MO_188.B19
CACCACTACCAAACCCAATTTCATGTTTATACTTACCAAAATCTATACCCTGCATATAAGCAGAAGGAACGGGAACAGGGATCTGTCTTAATATTGCAGAACTAGATTGTAAAGAATTTAGAAATTGACTTTCAAACTTATAATCACCAAACTTAGTAAAAGTTTGGTCAAAAGAAAAACTAATATTAATGATTAAAATTGTAGTCAAGAAAAATAGGGCTGTATAATATAAAAAGTTTTTGATACTAAAAAGAATTAGCTTGAATTGTTTAGTTTGTATTAATTTGACAAGAGTTGATCCATAGAAGCCAATAACTAAAATCGAATAAATAGGAATTAAATATATTGAACCGTAACGGGTAATTTGAGCAAGGGCAAAAGTAATCATACTAAGTACAGCATTTTTTCGACCTCCAAACTTTAAAAAATTCCACAAGTAGTAAATGGCAATAAAAACCGAACAGGCTGAAAATATATCCTGAGTAACTAAACGAGAGTGAGCAATAATATTGGGATCAAGTATATATAAAGATAAAGCTAAAAAACCAGCATGAATACCGTAAAGTTGGCGAGCCCAACAAAATACATAAATCGCTAAAATTAGCGAACCACAAATCGTTGCAAGCCTACCACAATAGATTCTGCCATCTGGATAATCCTTACCGTCATAAAAAGTCCATGTATTCTCGGTTAATTTAGAGATGATTTCTTCAGGAAAAGGTTTACTAATCAGAACATTTAAGGCTGATACGGGTATGTTGTTGCGCCTATTGACATCTGTTGCTGCTCTTTCAGATGGCTTTCCTGATAGTATAGCTAGACCACTAGCATAGTGATCGGGTTCATCGTAAGTTATTGATTTTTTGAGAGGGAAAAAGGAACTGGTTATAGTTAAGATCAAAAAGCAAAAACATAGAAAACCAACAATAAATGTGTGTTTGTATTGATTCATTTCTAGATAGACTAATTAAGAGTTGTAGAAATATAGAAGGAATTAAACCTATTTAATCATCTCAATATATAAAAGTGAGTTTTCAGAATCGTATTTGGTATTATTCTTTAAAGACAATAACAAGTGTATCACCATTTTCGAGATAAATATTGTAAAGTTGGCGATTAATAATCGGTTCATTCTTGGGGATATAATAACCTTTATTTTTATCAATAAAATTTTGACTTTTTTGTGCCTCAAAATTCAAGCTAAAACTTTTGAAAATCTGAAAAGTATCAGTATCGAAATAAGGAGAAGCAATTGAATATAAAATTGGATATTTCTCAAAAGCTTTTTTATTTAAAATACTTCTTCTTAAATTTCGTATTTTTTCTGAATTAGCAAAGCTAATTTTTGGTCTATCTGCTTGACTCGAAGAGATAGATAATGTGCTAATTGCTTCTTCAATATCTGCAATGATTAAAGTACCGATTCTTTGTTCATGGAAATTTTGATGATATATTACATTACCATAAGTCAAACTTATATTTGCAAAAGATAAAACAATCAATGATAGGTAAAAAATCAGCACATATTTGAACCAAGAAAATTTAGAAAAAGACGAACAACAAGCTAAAAACAAGCAACCAATACCCACTAATGCTGTAAATCCTGTAAAAATTCTTGCTGAAAAGGGTGGGGAGGCAAGTATCATACTAGGAAATATAAAGGAACAAAGTAAGATAATATAGTAAAAAACTCCTAATAATAAACAAGTAATTAAATCAGCATTTTTTTTATTTAAGTTATTTCTAAGAATTTGAACAACAATATTAACAGCTATCAAAATCAATAAGCCAATTATTAAAAATAATATTATGCTATTATCTCCTAAACTTAATCTAACTTCCTGCCAAGATTTAATTATGTTTTGTATAATAGTTGCAGTAATCTGAGTTACAGATGGTAGTTGTGAATGAGTCAAGCTATATTCTCCTGCAACATAGTGATTTTTTATAGGAATATAAGCAATAAAAGATAATAATAATACCGTTAAATAAATCAGGAAATTATCAAACGACTTTCTTGAGTTTGCTTCTTGACATAATTTTACTAATAAATAAAAAATAAAACTTACCAAGTAAAATGAACAAGTTTGTTGATATAAGCAAAGAGAAATTATTAATAATAATAAACCAAATAAAAAAGTAAATATTTTTTTTGTAATATTATCTGTTATTTCTATTAGTATGGTTATTAGATAAAAAGCTAAGATTGAAGATAAAATGCCAAAACCTATAGGGAAAGAATCAAAAGTAAAAGAATAAATAGAAAGATTATAAGGATTAATGACAAAAATAATACCACTTAAAATTAATAGTACTAAGTCATTAACTTTGAAAATTTTTGCAAGATATACTACACTCAATGAATATAGTACAAAACAGATGATTTGTGGTAATGGAGAAATATCGGTTAAAGGTATTCCTAATTGCAGCAATATAGTTAACAAAGAGGCTATTGGTCTTCCATTATATTCCCAATGAGTGTTTCCCTCCATAACACGATAAAGGTCATCCATATATAATTGATTGGCTTGTAATAAGGAAGATAAACAGACCAAAGAAATAAAAAAAATAAATAGAAATGCTTTTTGATACTTTTTATCTAAACTAATTAGCTTGAAAATTTTTCTATTTTTAGTAAACATATAAGAGCTAATTTCATTTCAGTAGTGCGTATAATACCAAAAATAGAGAATACAAAGTTAACCTTTTTCTATCACTTTTGTACTTAACTAAGAATCTTATCAAAAATGCGATCGCATTATAAATCCCATTACAAAAAAATACTAATCTTCATTATCAGCCTGACTCACAGGGTTAAAATGTTATATTCTGAATTAGTTTCTGAGTTAATTAATCTATGAGATTACAGAGAAGAGATATTCTATTTGGTTTAGTTGGATTTACTGGGAGTCTAATTATATCTAGCTGTACAGGAGAACCAAATAGTTCCAATAATGAATCTTCTGAAACCCGAATGCCACAAACCATTCGTATTGGTTATCAAGTATCCGCCAATGCAGAATTATTAGCTAAAGCTTTGGGACTAGCAGAAAAAGCCTTTAGTGATAGCCAAGTAGAATATATTAGCTTCAGTTCTGGTAGAGATGTTAACACTGCCATGGCTTCTGGTGGTATTGATTTAGGATTAATCGGATCGGTGGGAGTTGCAGTGGGTATTGCTCAAAAACTTCCCTATCAGCCCTATTTTATTCATAGCGTCATTGGAGAAGCAGAAGCTTTAGTAGTAAAAAATAACATTCCTAATATTGCTGGTATTCGGGGTAAAAAAATTGCCGTTCCCTTTGGTTCAACTAGTCACTTTACTTTTTTATCTTTATTAAAACTCGAAAATATCCCTGAAAAAGATTTAACAATTTTAGATTTACAGCCTCAGGACATGGTAGCAGCATGGGCTAGAGGGGATATAGATGGGGGTTATATTTGGTATCCCAACTTACCCAAACTTGCTGAAGATGGAGGAAAAATTTTAGTTACTTCGGCGGATATGGCAAAAAGAGGGGTAGTCACAGCAGACTTAGGAGTAGTACGCCAGGAGTTTGCCAATAAGTATCCTGATGCAGTGAAAAAATATGTCGCAGTTTTAAACGAAGCAGTTGAGTTTTATCGTAATAGTCCAGAAGCAGCAGGTAAAGCAATTTCTAAGGAACTAGGTATTAGTCCAGAAGCCAGTTTAGAAGGGATGAATAAATTAATCTGGTTAACTTCCGATGAACAGGCGGAGGCACAATACTTAGGTAAGCCTGGTAATGTAGGGAATTTTGCCAAAGTTCTACAAGAATCTGCTCAGTTTATGGTCAAACAGAAAAATATTACATCTGCCCCCGAACTGAAAGTGTATCAATCGGCAATTCGCAACGAATTTTTGTAATGAACCCATATTCTCAAAGTTTCCCAGACCAACGTCTCATCTGTCGGCTAGAGAATATAGGTGTAACTTTTGGTTCTGGTAGTCAAAGCTCTGAAGTATTACGAGACATTAATCTAGAGATGAAGTTCGGGGATTTCGTATGTGTACTTGGTGCTTCTGGATGTGGCAAAACTACTTTATTGCGAGTCTTAGCAGGCTACCAACCACCCACAACTGGCTCTATTGTTGTTTCTGGAAAACCTCATACTAAACCCGATGCAGATGTCGGAGTAGTATTTCAACGCCCTAATTTGTTTCCTTGGCTCAATATTGCCAAAAATGTTGAGTTTGGCTCAAAGATGCAGGGAGTATCTAAACTAGAACGCCAAAAAAAAGTTTCCTATTATTTAGATATGGTGGGGCTAATTGATGCTGCAAAACTATTACCCCATCAAATTTCGGGAGGAATGCAGCAACGAGCTGCGATCGCAAGAACCCTAGCAGCAGACCCCAAAATAGTATTAATGGATGAGCCTTTCGGGGCTTTAGATGCTCTTACTCGTGAATCAATGCAAAGCCATTTACAAGCTATTTGGGAGCGCACCCAGAAAACAATTTTTTTTATTACTCACGATGTAGAAGAGGCTTTACTCTTATCAACTCGCATTGTAGTAATGCACGCCCGACCTGGAAGAATTGCCAAAATTGTTGATAATCCTTTTGCTCATGCCTTAAAAGGGCAATCTGCTGCTAGTTTGCGAGTTAAACCAGAATTTATCCAAATGCGAGCGGAATTAGTAGGTAGTATTCATCTCTAAGCCAACAAAAGAGGGAGCAATCGGGAATTTATACTTGCTCTACTGTATTAATTTCTATGTATAAACACGCAAATATTAATTAGTCAGTGAACATACCGAATCCATTTTATCTTGTTCCGACTTTGTCACCTTCTGTTGCTTAATATTTATTATGAAAGTTATACTTCTCTCTCGCCAATCTAAAAACTATGAATCGTAAATTTTACTTATTCAAATTATTGCCATTACTAACATTTATAATTCTATTATTCCCAACTACTAAGATTGCCAAAGCAGCTAGTTCAGAATCTCTAAAGGAAATTGCTCCTACACAAAAACTTTTAACCGAAGAAAGTTATAGTTCAACATACATTGCTGCTGCTCCCAAAGGCGACGCAGGATACGGTGAATCTAAAAGCATCAAAAAAATAGTTCTCTCAGAAAAAGCTAAGAAAATTGAATTTATTGTTTTGGCTTCTCTGATGGGATTAGGTGTAATTGCTCCTGAAATCTTTTTCAACTCCAAGAAAAACCAGCAAGCTTCCAATAGTGAAGCTCATCAAGATATTGAACAGGAAGAAGTGAAAGCAAAAAAGCCTGAAAAAGCTGTTGAGCCAGACTTAGAATTTTTAAAAGTTATTTCTGAAAAAGCTAAACAAGTAGATTCCTTCTTTGATAAAGCAAGTGAGTCTAACGGAAAAGTTGGAAATCAAACCAATAGTAAATCCGCCTAATAAATTAATTGAAAATTAAATCTAAAATAAATCTAACAAACTAAGGAGTAAATAAATATGAGTGCTGTTCAAAAAGGAAATACCTTCAATCGAAGATTTAGTCTAAATAGACTGTTTCAGAATCTAGATAACTTACAAGATATAGTAGTTTTTGTCTGTGCTGCTCTTTTAGTATTCAAAATGATGCTAATTTTGGGCGATGTTTTCCTCGACATAAGAGCTGGAGTAGATTTTAAAACAATTGCTGCTGATAGTTTGTTCCTATTAATCTTAGTGGAATTATTCCGCCTGTTAGCCGTATATCTTAAATATCACAGAATCTATGTAGGTATCGCGGTAGAAGTTACCATTGTATCTATTCTCAGGGAAGTTATTCTTATTGGTTTAGTTCATATGGATTATCAGCTAGTATGGGCAATGTGTGGTTTCTTATTCGCCCTATCTCTGTTGATGTTGGTTAGTCATAAAGTAGAAGGTGAAGTAGAACACTAGAATACAGACTAAAAATTTTTATAAGATTAGATTGTAGGGACTTATTATCGTAAGTTCCTACATTTTTTTTACACTATTGTATGGGCTGAATTTGCCAAATTTGAATTTGACCATCTTGATCTCCCGTAACTAGCAACTGATTATTAGGAGATATTTCTAATGCTGTGACAAAATTTCCTAGCAATTCTCATTATGATAATGATTATCATTATTTTGCAAATTTGAGTTCTTAAAAATCCAATTCTTTTTTTTCTTCTTTCTTTTACTATGTTTGAAAAACTGTTTATTCCTAACCCTGAAGCTGAAAAACCTGCTCCTTTAAACCCTCGCAAGGGAGTGATTATTGGTGTGGGACAAGTAGGATTGGCTTGTGCCTATTCCCTATTAATTCAAGACTGCTTCGATGAATTAATTTTGCAAGATTTGGCTAAGGATAAAACTGAGGGAGAAGTGATGGACTTCCTTTCGGGGATGCCCTTTCTGCCTCCTACTGAACTTAAAGTAGGAACAGTCGCCGATGAAGGGCGTAATGCTGATTTAGTAATTATTACTGCTGGGGCTGCTCAAAAGCCAGGAGAAACTCGTTTAAATCTGGTGGAACGCAATGTCAATATTTTTAAAAGTATTCTGGCTGATGTGGTTAAATACTGTCC
>JASJDF010000327.1 GCA_030065715.1 Xenococcaceae cyanobacterium MO_188.B19
GCAGAGCGGGCATTAGTGATGGAGCCTTCCCTTGGCTTACAGGGAAAATTAAAAACCCAGCGCAAAGGGGTCGGTAGATTCGTGATTCGGGCAATTGGTCAAGCAGCCCATGCTGGATTAGATCCAGAGAAAGGTATAAGTGCCATCCTCGAACTAACTTTTATCGTGCAACAGTTATTTGCCCTCAACGATCCGCAACGGGGAATTACTGTTAACGTGGGTACTATTGATGGTGGATTACGTCCCAATGTCATTGCCCCAGAAGCTAAAGCCGTAGTCGATGTGCGGGTACCTAGTCCCGATGATGCCCAGCGAATTGAAACAGCAATTCACTCCCTCCAACCTACAACTTCCGGGAGTCAAATTATTGTCGAAGGCAGGTTTGGCAGACCACCGATGGTAAAAAACCCAGACAGCGAAAAACTCTGGTTACTGGCACAACAGATTGCCTCGCAATTGGAACTGGAGTTAGAAGAAAGTACGGCGGGAGGAGGCTCCGATGGTAATACCACAAGTCTTTATACCCCAACTCTAGATGGTTTAGGAGCTGTGGGAGATGGGGCTCATGCCATCGGTGAGTTTGTCGATTTAGGGCAGATGGTTGATCGTGCTGCCTTACTGGCAGGCTTGATTTCAAGTTCTAGTTTAAGTATCTAAAGAGTTTTTAGGGGTAAAAACCATGTTAAATCAATATTTTTTGAGTTCCCTAACCCGAATTTCCGATCTCGATGACCTTCCTTTTGAGATTGCATCTCTACCGCGATCGCAGTGGGCAACTGGGGATTATGTCCTAGGGGAGGTAATACCGCCACTCAATCCCTCATCCCAAGTCGAACTAACTAACGGACGCATGGCAACTTTACTGCCAGGAGATCTAATTATCGGTGCCTTTGGAGTACGACAAGCAACCTTGGAAATTGTCGGTGATTGGCAAGATATTCCGACCGATAATTCTCTCCATGCTTTGACGGCTGCTGGCTTATTTGGCAAAGCTACTTCAGTTTCTCATCTGTTGCCATCTCCTCCATCTTTAGTCTATCAAGGTCATGTAGTGCGGAATGGACAGAAGCTATCGATGGATAATTTTATTATTAATCCTTTACCAGAAGAGACCTACCAATGTCCCACAATCATGATTATTGGTACTTCTATGTCAGCCGGCAAAACCACTGCAGCAAGGATAATTATTCGTCTATTACGGCAAATGGGTTTGAAGGTAATTGGAGCCAAACTGACTGGGGCAGGGCGTTATCGAGATATATTAGCAATGAAGGATGCTGGTGCTCATCAGATCTTTGATTTTGTTGATGTGGGTTTACCATCTTCCATTTGTGAACCAGAAGAATTTCGCCAACGCTTACGCCAACTATTAAGCAAAATTGCTGCCACCAAACCAGATGTAGTAGTTGCTGAGGCGGGAGCATCTCCTTTGGAACCCTATAATGGAGCAATTGTCCTCGAAGAAATGCGCTCGCAAATTAACTATACTATTCTCTGTGCCTCCGATCCCTATGCCGTAGTGGGAGTCAGCCAAGGCTTTGGATTGCACCCAGATCTAATTACTGGGGTAGCTACCAGTACCAGTGCGGGGGTACAATTGGTGGAAAAATTAACTGGAATCAAAGCCTTGACCCTACCAGAGCCAAAATCTTGGCAACAATTAAAGAATTTGCTTTTAAAAGCATTGTTCCAAAATCAGCCCCATCCCATATTTGAAAATCAAAATTGATATTTGCGATCGCCAATCCATAAACTATCAGGAACAGCGTTACCCCTAGAGTCGATTTTTACATCTACAACAAAGGGAATTTTGCCGTTGGGCTTTCTTTGTAAGTTGCTAATTTCTTGATTAATTTTATTTCTTTTATTTTCTGGCATATAGTAGGTTTCTAAGCCATAAACAGCACGCCTATATTGTTGGCTCATTCCTGCGATCGCAATTTGATTATCTTTTAAATTATCAGGTTTTTCATTACTTACAGCCACAGGAGTCCAAGGAATAGGTGGTTGTTTATCTAGAGATTCAGGAGCTTGTAATGTCACATAAAAAGTCGCTGTTTCTTCTAAATTCGCTCCCCCAGGAAGTTTTTTCAGATCATTCCAACTAGAAAGAACATCGTAACGTAGGGTTTGAGAATAACCTCTCAATAAATCATAAGGATCTACTGGAATCGTTTGAATAGTAACGGTTCTACCAACAGCATAGGTATATAAACTTTGGCTAGGAATTGCCAAAACAATTAATACTTGTACGGTAAAAGGTAATAAAAACTTCCACCAAGCAATTTTGTTTTTATTTTCAGAATTATTATTATTCATAATTAATATAATATTCCTATTTAATTTTTAAGAATTATTAAAATCAATGTCATTGGTCATTGGTCATTGGTCTTATGTAATTTCTCTAATATCATTTACAATTGCGATAAAGACTTAGTAAAACAAATAAGAAACGAGGCATAGATTTTACTGACAGAGAATTATCAATAAACAACTAAGCACAAAGAACTAATGACAAAGGACAAAGGACAAAGAACTAATAACTAACTACTAATTCCATCTTCAGAAGTTCTTACGTGCTGCAATCTTTTTAAATGATTTTCAAACCAAATTCCTGCAAAAATCACACTGATTCCTGAAATAAATAGCACAACAGCCTTAAATAATAATCCTGTATCGTATTCCAGCATCCGAGAAAATAATTGTACAGATAGTAATATAATTCCCCACCAATATCCGAGACGTTTACCAGACTTAAGAGACTGCTGAATTAAACCAATTGCTAACAGAAATAACAGTAAATTAAACATTACAGTAGCGAATTCGCCTAGGGGATTTATTCTTTGATGCCACCAGACTAGTAAACTGTTAGTTAAAATCATAATTCCGATAGCAGAACTATTACGATCAATGCGCCATAATAAATTATTTCTTTGACTTCTACCTAGTTTCCACCACCACCAGACTGAGACGATCAATAAAATAGTTAAGACTGCTATAAAGGGAAACCAGTCTGAAGGTATTGGTGATTCTATGGTTACTTTTTTTCTAGAGCTTAAGTTGTCATAAGACCAGAAATTAAAAGATAAAATGTAGAATAACAATCCTAAGTAGAAAATACATATTTTGCGACTAATAGCTGAAAATCCTAAAGATACTCTGTTAGACAAAAATCCTAAATCATCTTGATAAGCCCAGAGTAGAACCGAAGGTAAAGTATAAAACCCTAAAAATATGATATTAGGTAAAAAATAAGAATTTTGATCATATAAATTTACCACTAGAATAGTAAAATTTGTATTTAAACTAATAGTAAATAAAATAATACTTAGAGCAAAAATCCAGCGAGATTTGCACCAATAAGCTAAAGAAACAAATAATACTGCAATCAGTAATGGCATTAGTTGTATTTGAAGAGTGAGATGCTCCATAGATATGGCATAAAAACTAGCAAAATAGCTAATACCTATCAGAATTAGTGATAAAATCCCCAGAGATGTAAGCCTTAAACCATAAGCCATAAATAATACTCCCAACCCCCAGAACCAAAACAGCTTATAAGTTGCTCCTGTCTGATGAAAAATTTGAGACATTAAGCCAATATTCGCTCCTAGACTTAATCCGCCCAGGAGTAATAGTCCTTGTCCTAATCGGGCTTTCCAATCTTCAGATTGTTCTCGGTACAAATAAAATCCTGCGGTGTTTATGAGGATAAAGAAACCAAGTAAAATAGAAACTTTAATCAACTTTGACCAGACTTGCCAATTAGCAGCTACAAAAGTGATTACAGCTAATCCAAGCAGAATAAAACCTAGGGTAATTATGACTGCTAAAAAGCGATTGTTAGAAATAGTCTCTAACTTTTCAAAATGATAGCGAGTAGCTAATCTTTCATATATATCTGATTCAATTAGCCCCTCATTTTGCCATTTTTGGGCTTCTTTTCGGAGTTGATATTTAAATTTGTCGGAAACCATATTGGTTAGTTATCAATGAATTATCAACATTTATACAAAACTATCTTGGGATATATCAAACATTAAACAGCAATATTAGAGTATAAAATTTAATCTAGATGCCAGAATTTGAATCGTCATAAAATAATAGAGATTAGGCTGTTACCATTGTTTGAATTCAAAATGTACAAATCAGGAATAAATACTCATTACTTATTACTGAAAATACTTTTAATATTTAAGTTTCAGATCTTTTTTCTTCTCTCGTCATCTTAGATATTATTGAAAAGATTGAACCTATGGTCAGTTTGTTGAATGTTAAATGTTAAATGTTGAATGTTAAATGATCAAAAATGGCTATCCACTGCCTCAATATTCTCATCGTAGTAAGCTCAGTAATGTTTTGCGCCATGCTGATGCTATTAGATATTCCTGGATTGGAATTACTGGGAATTAGTCCCAACTGGCTCTTAATTTGGGTTGTGGCTTGGAGTGCTAAACGCTCAATTTGGGAATCTGCGATCGCGGGAATTGCTGTAGGATGGATTTATGATGCGATCGTTGTTTCGACCCCTTCCCATGTCCTAAGTTTAGTTGTAGTAGGAGTTATTACAGCAAGTCTTAACAAACAAAAATATTTAGGAGAAGACTTTATTTCGGCTGCAATTATTGTATTCGTAATGACCCTTATATCTGAGACAATCTTCGCTTTTCAGCATATACGACATCATTTGTTTTCTTTTCCCATTATTTGGCAAGATTATCAGCGTATAACCCTTACTTCTGCCATTATTACTAGTCTATGGAGTCCTGGAATTTATTTCCCGCTCAATCGCTGGTGGCAGCAAATCAAAATACACAATTTATAATTTGTTAATTTAATTTCATATAAAAGTGAAAAATATCTTAAGATTGACAAATAAGGAAGTTTAATTTTCTTAAAAACTTATTTACTAAATCCAACAGAATAGATTAGGAGGATATCTATGGCTCTCGTCCCCATGAGGCTGCTTTTAGATCACGCAGCAGAGAACGGTTATGGCATTCCTGCATTTAACGTAAACAACTTAGAGCAGATTCTAGCAATTATGGCTGCTGCTGACGAGACAGACAGTCCCGTCATTTTGCAAGCTTCTCGCGGTGCGCGTAAATATGCAGGAGAAAACTTCCTCCGTCACTTAATTTTGGGTGCAGTAGAAAGCTATCCCCATATTCCCATTGCAATGCACCAAGATCACGGTAATAGCCCTGCTACTTGCTATACTGCAATCCGTAATGGCTTTACTAGCGTTATGATGGATGGTTCTTTAGAAGCTGACGCTAAAACTCCTGCTAGTTTTGAGTACAATGTTAACGTTACCGCAGAAGTAGTAAAAGTTGCTCATGCTGTCGGTGCTAGTGTTGAAGGTGAACTAGGTTGTTTAGGTTCTCTAGAAACTGGTCAAGGTGAAGCTGAAGATGGTCACGGTTTTGAAGGAACTCTCAGCAAAGACCAACTATTAACCGACCCTGATGAAGCAGTAGAATTTGTTGAGCGTACTCAAGTAGATGCTCTAGCTGTTGCTATCGGTACTAGCCACGGTGCATACAAGTTTACTCGTAAACCTACTGGTGAAATTCTTGCTATTAGCCGTATTCAAGAAATCCATGACCGTCTTCCCAACACTCACTTGGTAATGCACGGTTCTTCTTCTGTACCCCAAGAATGGTTAGACATGATTAACCAATACGGCGGTAAAATTCCTGAAACTTATGGTGTACCTGTAGAAGAAATCCAAAAAGGTATCAAGAGTGGTGTTCGCAAAGTCAACATCGACACTGACAACCGTTTGGCTATCACTGCTGCAATTCGTGAAGCTGCTGCTAAAGATCCCTCTAACTTCGATCCTCGTCACTTCTTGAAACCTTCAATGAAGTACATGAAACAAGTTTGTTCTGACCGCTATCAACAATTCTGGACTGCTGGAAATGCAAGCAAAATCAAACAAATCAGTTTAGATGATTTTGCCAGTAAATATTCTAGTGGTGAATTAGCTGCTAGTACTAAAAAAGCTGCTGCTGTTAGCTAATCAATCGTAAGATTTTTCAAGTCAGTTAATTCGTGGAATATACAAGGGTAGTTGTTAAAACTACCCTATTTTTTTGTCCTGTTTTTCTCAGAGCTAACAAAATTCAGTTCCTTGGACGCTCACGTTGGTTAAATTACGCAATCCTTAAACAAAAAATATCGTATTTCTCACAGTTATGCCGTATTGCTAATGAGCGATCAACAGCTAAATCCGCTTACCAAAGTATACTTTTAGTTTAAAGCATAGAATTAGCTTAAACCTTTCTGAATTCTAAATTAGACCTCTTGCATAAGTCTTGAATTACCATGTTTCCTATACAAATAACTAAAGACAAATGATATGCGAAGCGGTATCCTTTAGGACAAAAAAACACTAACTTTTGAGATGAAAATTATTTTTGCAAGAGGTCTATTCTGTACGCGCAGCGACTACCGAAGGTCGTTCTAAATTCCCACAAATTTAAAGTGTTGTATCTAAACAGGATTTAG
>JASJDF010000328.1 GCA_030065715.1 Xenococcaceae cyanobacterium MO_188.B19
GCTAAAGCTTTACCTTCTCCCAAAGCTGGACCAATAGAACCGATAGTAATTGTCAATCCTGCGGTTACAATTGATGCCATACCAATTAATGCGAGATTATCCATAAGTTTGTCTTAGTGGTTGAGGTTTAATGGTGATTGGTAGGGGCGATTTGCGAACCATCTGTAAAATTAAGTGTTGGTTGTAGCTGCTGCAATAAAAACCATAGCCAAAATAGCAAAGATGTATGCCTGAATCAATCCTGTTAATAATCCCATAGCTTGCATAATTATAGGAAAAAATAATGGTGCGATCGACAGTAAAATCGCCACAATCATCGTTCCACTCATTACGTTTCCGAATAGACGTACAGACAAAGAAATTATATTAGAAAATCTACCAATAATATTAAACGGCAACATGAACGGAGTGGGCTGGAGGTAGTATTTTTTAAAATAGCCCCAAAATCCTTGTTTTTTGATGCCATACAGAGGAACAGCAAAAAAAACACAGATGGCTAATGCAGCAGTAGTAGAAAGAGAACCTGTGGGGGGTTGATAGCCAGGAATTATACCAAGAAGATTAGAAACAGCAATAAAGATAAATAAAGTACCAATAAAAGGAAGATAAGGTTCTGGTTTTTGTTGGCTAACCTCTTCGATCTGAGTTTCGATTCCCAATACTAATACCTCTAACAAATTTTGACCTCTAGAGATTTTAGTAGATGGTGATAGTTGACGGGTAACTAGCCAAGAAAAGAAAACTAGCAAAACCATTATCAGCCAAGTAAAAACCAAAGTGGCATTGATATTAATTATGCCTCGTTGCCAGTAAATGATTTGATCTGGAGTTAAATTCATATAATTAGCTCCACTTTATTAAACATGAAATAGTAAGGATAGGTGTTAGCTTTAAAGAATTTCCTAAAGCATCCCTAAAGGATACACCTTCGGATAACCGTAGGGAATCCTTTAGGGTACATAGTATAACCGTTTTGCATAAGCTATCGCGTCATTTTAGGTGTTAGTTTTTAGAAGTAGATCTCGGTTGAATCAATAAAATCGCTATAGTTCTAACTATTAAAAATCCTAGACAACAAGCCAATAAAGAAATTACGTTATATAGTTCGGTATTCCCACGAATAATCAAAGATAAAGTAAACATACTAATTCCTAATCTGAATAAAAAACTAAATAACATTAACCTGTAAGGATGTTTGGTTACAGGTAATTGCTGCACTGTCAGCCATAAACCACCAAAATAAAATAGTCCCAAACTTAAACCGATGATAAAAGCAACTATTGATATCAATATTTAATCCTATTTTGAACAATCATTAGCAATCTTAAAAACAAAAATTGAGGAACTTGTGAAAACAGTCAGAAATCACAGATCTGTTATTACCCAATCTCTACTATTTTTTGAGCAATAATAAAACAAAAAATACTGATAATAAAATTAGTTCACTGCCTAAAAGCCCATAGATAGTTTGTCTTTGTTCGCTAGTAAAAGCGAAATAATCGATAAAAACCGTATAAATCAAAAATTGAGAGACGATGACACTTAAAAAACAAATTATTCCCCAGGTTGTTTTTTGCCAAAGCCCTATAACAGTTACTAGATCTAAGCATCCATAGATAATATCTCCCACTTTCCAAGTTAAAGGCATTTCACCCCAAGGCTTTTCCCCAAATCCCATTAGATTACCTAGATGAACTAATCCTCCATAAGCAATAATAAAAGCTAAAATTCTCAGATAAATTCCCATCCAAGAATTGTTAGTAACTTGTCTGAAATTTTCTAACACGAGGGACTCCTAGCGAGTTGAAAAGTAATTAATTTCAGCTTATAGTTCTAGCTGAGTTTTTCTGTAATAAAGGACGCAATAGTAGAGCAGTAAAGTTTCTCCCTTAATCACTTTGACTCTCCTTGTTGATCCAATACCAGGCATTGAAACACCCCAAAGCTACACCAATTACGAGTAGCATGAGAGTCCAAGAGTATTTACTCTGGATATGAGTATCGATCCAAACACCTAAACCAATACCTAGCAAAGAAGGAATGGCTACCGACCAACCCACCATCCCAAACATCCCTAAGCCGAACCAAATGTTTTTGGCTTCTTTTCTAGCTTTAAGTTTGCGATCGCTCTTAGTGGAAATTTGATGCTGAAAACTACGCCAACGAGATTTTTTGTTATCCACGAGCCAATGTCTCTAATTTAGGAATAAAGATTTCTGATGTTCTAATTTAGCAGGTTCAAATCTAGCAACTGATTTTTGACAAGTTATATTGTTTTGAACCAAAAATACAACAGCCTAATTACAAAACCTCTAAGATTGGTATTTGCCAAGGTTTTATAATCCATGACCAAAATCGGTTGAGACTGAATCGAGAAATAGCTTTTTTAGTATATTGGCAGTTACCAAGAATTGCATCTGCTGCCAATAATCCACTCTCAATCGAGGGACAAATCCCTTCTCCTAAATCAACCGAAGCCAATCCTGCTGAATCTCCGATTAAAAAGCAGTTGTTCTGCTTAACTTCTCCCTGTTTGCTAAACAAATAGTATCCATGACCTGAGGGTTTCAGTTCCTGGCTGATTTTGTCATCCAATAACTCGCGTTTTACCAGATCTCTGAGAAACCATTGAAAATGACTGCGGATATTAGTTTTTGAGCCTACAAAGTAGGAACTCAAGCCTCCCAAGCCGATATTTAGAAACCCATTTCCCTTGGGAACATACCATGAATAGCCTTTAAGTCCGTGATCAGCAAAAAAGATATGAGTTTTATTGTCTCGTTGAGGATATTCAAATTCTTGCTCTAAAGTTAGCATGAGTTTTTTTGGATCGCGCTGATTAGGGAAGAAAGTTCTCCTTACAGGACAACCAGTTCCTCCTGCTCCTACTAAGTATTTGCATTCGTATTGATCATCAATAATATAATGCTCTCCCTGTTTTGTAATTTTTTTGACCTGATGAGTTTTCATCGGGGCTTGAGAACGTTGCAATAGCCAGTGATCGAACTCGATTCTGCGAATAGAATAGTCTTTTCTCCATGGCGTAGCCCAACTGGCAAACACAGGAAAGGAAAAGGGAGGGACATAAATCTGTGTTTTCATTTTCAGCATGGAGTGAGGATAATCTTCAGGGGTAAATTCCAACTGTTCCATTACCTTAGAAGTTATCCAACCAGCACATAGCTTTAGGCGCGGGAATGATTCTTTATCCAGCACCAATACTTCTCTCCCCTGTTTTTTTAACTTCCAGGCACAACTGCTTCCTGCTGGACCTCCTCCAACAATGATGGTTTCATAGTATTCTGACATGATCTTGTCTCTTAATTAGGAACTAATAAATATTGACCATTGCCTAAAACTTCACCATTGCAAGCTTCAAAATAGGCAATACACAAGAGCAAATAAAGCCTCCACATACGGCGAAACTGTCCATAATCCATTCCGTAATTTAGGGTTTTGATTTTGTCTTGATTGGCATCAAAGTCCTTTAACCAACTTCTCAGAGTTTGAGCGTAATTAGACCCATTCATATACCATTGATTGACGGTTTTTAGTTTTTGATTCCGAAGCGGAATTTGATTGTAATGCCAAATTCTTGCCCTCGGGAAAATATACTTATTTATAAAAGGATCGTACATATTGTGAGGTAACTGAATTGAGATAATGTGAATAAATACTCGACCATTATCTTGTAGAAAACTGGCTATTTTTTCTAAGGCTTTGGTTAAATTACCGATATGTTCTAGCAAACCAATCGCGATGACTTTATCGAATTTGGTCTCAAAATTTGTCTCGTTAAAGTCTTGTTCAATGAGAGTAAATCGATCTGAACTAAGCAAACTACCAGGATCTTGCATTTTTTTCCGCATATATTCACATTGTATGTGGCTCAAATTCAAACCTGTCACTTTAACATTAGGAAACTGACTCAGAATATAATTGCAAGAAGCCCCAAAACCACAACCTAAATCGAGAATATTGTCTCCGTCTTTGATCCCTACTTTCTCTATCACATCATTGAGCATATCTTTCTGGGCTTCTAAAATATCTGAAGCTCCTCTTTCCCATAAAGCCATAGTGTATTTAGGGTAGATTAGCTCATTTTCTTTCAACATGAGGGTGAACAGTTCTTCAGGTAGATCATATTGAAGCTTCATTAACTCCTGAGAACTTTCTGCCAGTTTGTCACTTTCTTTCAGTACCCACTCGTAAGGAACCAGCAGGGAGGGAAAATATTTATAGAATATTGGCAGAACAGTATTAACAATCCCTCTAACTAGAGAATCAGGAATTTCTAATCCATGAATATAACTTTCTGCTAATGCCATCTGGCTCGCCTTGGTAATGGCAGTTACTCCGCGAGTTAGCTTATAGGCAAGTCCACTTTTGCTATTGAGATTTCCTACTACGGGAAAATACCTTTGAAAGTCATGAAATTCGGTAGTAGATGTCATAATTTTTACCTCAATCCAAAATTAATCTCAGCTCAATTTTTTATTAAATTATTGATATATTTGTATTCAGGCTTTTTTCCTTTAAAACCTTACTTTTATTTTATGGCTTGGCAACTTTAATCGTCTAAAAAGTTTCTTGTCATTGTAGAGTTGTTTATTAAAAAAAATCAACAAAAATATAAAAATATTATAGATTTTAAACAAAAATAGCTTGAATCATTAAATATTCAGTAAGATCAAAAACTCGTAAAAAAAAAGCATCTATATATATACTTAATTGGTAGATTTACCAATTAATTAATTTTTGGGGAGCAGCTTTAAGATGAATTTACTGATAAGTATTTATCTATCACTGGTGTTAGTTTTAACTGTAGGAGCTTTATTCCTTCATCTTCTTCCTCGGTTAGGAAAACCAGGCAAAGAGTTGTCAGATACCCTCTGTTATGCGCCAGCTATTGATCTAGTGCTGGCTTATTTTATGCTGATGCCGTTAGTTGTCGGTTTAATTTCGGCTGGATGGAGTGGCATGGGAATTGCCCTAGTTGCTGAATTTACGACGCTTTGGGCATGGATTATCTTTCATGAACTTTTGCACTACAACAGATGGAAACAAGCTAAAATTGCTCGAACAATGAGCCGACTTGTGGGTGGTTGGCGGAACCATTTAGCAATATGGATTACGATTTTGGCAGTACCTTGTTTTTGGACAGTTAGATTTGCTCAAATTATTGCCTATCCTCCACTAACCTGGTTAGTTAAACTACCAAAGTATCAAACCAGAGATTGGATCAATGTTTCGCGACAAAAGTTTGAAGGATTGGTTGGCTACGATCTAATCTGGTGCTTATATTGCGATTGGATGACTGGGGTATGGTCACTAGGTACAGAGATGCTACGTAATGTTGAGTCATTTTGGTGTCCGATCCGTTTTTATGACGGTAAGAAATGTGAAAATTGCCAATTAGATTTCCCCGACATCGAAAATGGTTGGGTGGCTCCTGAGGGAACAATGGATGATGTGGTGCAATTACTGAAACAAAAGTACAGCGATCGCAATAATTCTTGGTTTGGACATCCAGATAGAGCAAAAGATGTTGATCAACTTTAAAACAAGTAGAGTAACATCTTGACTCGTAAAGTCGTTATTTGTCCTTTGTTTTTAGCTGCCCAGCAACTGCAACTTCCTTAGTGGAAACTTTCTGAAGATCATCAACGTTCAAAGGCGATTCTAATTCTTCACTATCCCAAAACAACCACCGCTTTGTATAAAGAATTTGTCGGATTGGGGTTTTAATAACTAACAGTAGCAATCCTATAGACAACAAACACCATACTGCGGGCCACTCATTGATATTATTAGTCAAAAGTCGAGCTAATAATGGGCCCGCTATGACATGGTAGAGGGTGAATTTCCACGAGCCATAAATAACGGGAAGAGCAAAAACCGGAAGATAATAGCCCAAAGTTAGCCAGTTTGTACCATTCAAAGGTGCTTGCCAAGCGATATGCCAATTTCCAGATACTGAACAAAGATGTTCTCCACAAAACGGTTCATGTCCGATGTTACACATCCCTAACCATTCCAAAGGATAAATCTTAACTAAAAGCATAATAGAGCCTAAAAAACAAAGACCATAAACAAAGGGAGATATTCTATCTCTAACCTTCCCTGGAATAAAATGCATTGAAAAGGCATTGAGAAAAAATGGCTGGAAAGTAATGTGCAAACTTCCCAGCAGTGTAAGCAACTGGTTTAAGGGTAACCCACACTGATCGATGACTGTATAGGTAACCGCTTGCAGCATTTCCATAAGTGAAAAATAGGCAAGGGGTATCCACAGAGACTTATCCTCTCCCTTGATGGCAACGTAAGCCGTGCTTGCCAACCCAACGGTAGCTAATGTTGCCGATGCTTGTCCATTCCAACACATATCATCTCCTTGATAATTTGTTTCGTAAAATATTCGAGAAATCGGTGTGCTAAGGATATAAGATTCAGTGTATGAAAAATTAGCAATAAGTTTGATAAAAAAAAATAAAGTTAATAGTGTTT
>JASJDF010000329.1 GCA_030065715.1 Xenococcaceae cyanobacterium MO_188.B19
GTAGATGATGAAAGACAAATTAGTATTCTCTACAGCGATCCTAAAGCTTTTAGAAAACCAGGAAAAAATTATTTTGAATGCGATCGTGAATCAGTAATTGAAAGATTAAAGATTACTCCAGAACAGGTAATTGATTATAAAGCATTGTGTGGTGATAAGTCAGATAATATCCCAGGGGTAAAGGGAGTAGGAGATAAAACAGCAATTAAACTTTTGAAAGAATATAAAACATTAGAAAATGTATATGAAAATATAGATAAAATCAAAGGCTCACTAAAGCAGAAATTAGAAACAGATAAAGATAATGCTTTTCATTCCCGTTTTTTGGCTACTATTGCTTTAGATACTCCCATAGATATTAAAATTACCGATTGCGAGTTACAAGGATTTGAACCATCAAAAGTACTTCCTATATTAGAAAAACTAGAACTTAAGAAGATTAGTAGTAGGATAGAACATATTTATAAAGTTTTAGGAGGTAATCCTGAAAAGTATCAAGAATATGCGATCAATAATAATCAACAGTTATCTTTGTTTGATACCAGTAAAGATTCAGAAATTGCGCTCAATCAAAACATTATTCAACAAAAGAGTAATTCGATAAAAATAGAACCGTTAATAGTTGATACAGAAGATAAATTACAAGAACTAATTACTATCCTGGAAAAACAAACTGATATCGATCAACCTGTGGCTTGGGATACGGAAACTACCTCCTTAGAGCCTCATAATGCGGAATTAGTGGGAATTGGTTGTTGTTGGGGCAAAGATAGTAAAGATATTGCTTATATTCCCACCTATCATACAATAGGAGAACACCTAGAAAAGCCACAAGTATTATCTGCACTTAAACAGATTTTAGAATCAGATAAATATCCCAAAGCTTTTCAGAATACTAAATTTGATCGCCTAGTATTTCATTATCAAGGAATTAAACTAGCAGGAGTAGTTTTTGACACCATGCTTGCTGGTTATTTACTCGCTCCACAAAATAGACATAATCTAACAGAGTTATCCCAGCGTTATCTTATTCCTATTGTTGCTAAAAGTTATAAAGAATTAGGAATTCCCAAAGGAAAAACTATTGCTGATCTGAAAATAGCTCAAGTTGCAGAATACTGTGCTATGGATGCTTATGCAACTTATCTTTTAGTCGAGAAATTAAAAACCGATCTAGAGCAAGTTCCTGATATTTACAAACTGCTTTTAGAAGTAGAACAACCTTTAGAAGTAGTGTTATCAAAAATGGAAACTGTAGGAATTAAAATTGATACGAAATATCTCAAACAATTTTCCCAACAAATCAAAATAGAACTAGATGCTATTGAAAAAAAAGCTTATAACTATGCACCAGATGTAGAATTTAATCTCAACTCTCCCAAGCAACTTAGCGAACTATTATTTGATACATTAAATCTCAATAAAAGAAAAACTCGCAAGACTAAGACTGGGTATTCTACAGCACAGCCAGTATTAGAAAAACTCCAAGGAGATCATCCAATTATTGATTCTATTCTTGAATATAGAACATTGTACAAATTGTATTCAACTTATGTAGAAGCTATACCAAAATTAGTCAGAAAAGATACCCAAAGAGTTCATACAGAATTTAACCAGACAGTAGTAGAAACGGGAAGACTTTCTTCTTCTAACCCTAATCTACAAAATATTCCCATTCGTACCGAATTTTCGCGCCAAATTCGTCAAGCTTTTATTCCCCAAGAAGGTTGGTTATTAGTTGCTGCTGACTATTCTCAAATCGAATTAAGAATACTCGCTCATTTGAGTCAAGAGCCTGTATTAGTAAATGCTTATCGTAATAGTTTAGATGTCCATAGTGTCACAGCAAAACTATTATTTGAGAAAGAGGATATTTCTTCTGAAGAAAGACGTTTAGGTAAGATAATTAACTTTGGAGTTATCTACGGAATGGGAGCGCAAAGATTCTCTCGTGAATCTGGATTTAGTAGTACTATTGGTAAAGAATTTATTGATAAGTACCGTCAGCGATATGCTAAAGTTTTCGACTATTTAGAAGGAGTGAAAAAAGAAGCAGTAAGTAAAGGCTTTGTAAGTACTATTTTGGGGAGAAGACGCTATTTTAATTTTGTTAGTGATACTTTACAAGAATTGCGAGGAACAGATCTTGAATCAATTAATTTAGAGGAAATTAATTATAGTTATCAAGATGCACAATTATTAAGGGCTGCTGCTAATGCGACTATTCAAGGCTCTAGTGCAGATATTATTAAAATTGCGATGGTGAAATTACATCAGGTATTGGAAAAATACCAAGCTAGATTGTTGCTACAAGTTCATGATGAATTAGTTTTTGAAATTCCGCCAGATGAATTATTAGAATTGGAAACAAAAATTAAATCTATTATGGAAAATGCTGTTACTCTCAGCATTCCTCTAGTTATCGATATTCATAGTGGCAAAAATTGGATGGAAGCGAAGTAAACATTTAACATTTAACATTTAACATTTGTCATTAAACAGAAAAACAATCAACAATCAACAATCAACAATGAACCATGAACAATTAACTTTCTTCTTTATCAAAAAAATTAAATTGACTTAAAATCTTAGTATTTTCAGGAGTCAGAATTTTGTGTAATTCTGAAGTTTGATTAACTATTCCTATTAATCTAGTAAATTCTTTTTGCAGACTATCTAAATATTTTTGTTGTTCTGCATCTGTAACAGATTCTTTTAATTCTTGAACGCTTTGACTTAATTGAGAAATAGACGGTTGTACTTCTTTGATAAGATATTGTACTAAGTAACTTTGAGCTTTACTGTAGCTTTCTAATTGGTTAACTTTATTTTGTAAATCTTCTTGATTATCTGATTCTGGAATGCGATAATTTTGAATTGTAACTTCTTGTTTTCTTAATCTACTTGCGATCGCAGCTCTCAATTCCGCACTGGTAACTGGTTTACGAAGATAGTCATCTGCTCCCATTTCCATTCCTAAACGAAAACTAGAACTATCTGTAGTAGCAGTTAGAAAGATAAAAGGAATAGCTGCGGTTTCTGCGTCTTGTTGTAAATAAGTTAATACATCATACCCATCCAAATCGGGCATGATAATATCACAGATAATTAGTGATGGTAAATGTTTTTGAGCTAATTCTATACCTTTTCTCCCATTATCTGCACCAAGGGCTTCAAATCCTTCACTGTTTAAAAAATCTACGAGACTATTTAATGTAGTTTTTTCGTCTTCAATTACTAATATAGTTATGCTCATATATAAAATTATCCGCAGATATACGCAGATACACGTTGATATTTTATAAGGTTTTGTTTTCCAACATTATGGCAGTTGTAGTGATTGTATCGCCAGTAATAGTATTTTTTATGGAAAAGGCTCTTTTTAATACTAACAGCTAGAGAAAAAATAAGCGATCAGCTTCGCTGGCACTGCGTGATCGCATTTTTGATATACAATCAAAAGAAATTAAGCAAGTGACAGAAAGCTTTTTAGTCAATTTTATTCATATTTAAAAAAGTTTAAACCAATCAACCCAAGCTGACCAATTTTGTACCAAAAAAGCCAATTCAGTATATCCTTCACTGTCAGGATGTGCGCCATCTCCAGCTTCTATTTCTTGCATCCAAGTTGATGAATTTAATAAAGGAGTAAAAATATCTAAATAGGGAATTTCTAACTCTTGACATAGTTCAGTAAAATACTGAGAAAGAACTTGAGTTCTGCTATTTTGTTCATCGTCTAAAATTGGAGGAGGACTAATCATCAAAACTGGATAATTGTGTTTAGCCACTGCTAATATATTTCTGGCATTTTTTAATGATTCGTTTAGTTCAACTCTAACACGACCATTTTGTTGAGTAGTATCATTAGTCCCAAAAGAAAAAACTACTAAAGGTTGACAACCAAGGCAAAATCTTCGCTTCACTTCAGATTGCCATCGATGAGCTAATTCTCTGCTAGTTTCACGACGAATACCTAAATTGTAATAAGTAATTTTATATCCTTGCTGAGCAAGATTAACACACAGTCTTCCTGTCCACCCCAAATAATTATTATCACCAGTTCCATTAATAAAAGATTCACCTAAAAAACAAATGCGGATATCTTTCATTTCCAGTCTCCTCTAGTAGTTTTTTAGAGCTATTGAGTTTAGAAACTTTTAGGCATGAGGCTTTATTAAAAAAAAGCTTCAACCGTTATTTTGTCCAATAATTTAGGATTTATTTTGTAGGTAAAAATATTACTGTTTGTTTACTCCTCTTATATTATTTGATTGTACATTCCTTCAGAAAGATCGCATATTTTTCCTGTTATTGCAGAAATAGCTACTACTCTAGGAGAAGCAAGATAATTTTTTGCTGTGGGGTCGCCACTGCGCCCTTTAAAGTTACGATTAGTAGCATATATTCCCACTTCTTCTGATTCTAAAACCCCCATTCCCGCATTAATACAAGCACCACAACCAGACTTGAGAATGTGCGCTCCTGCTTTTTCTAGTATCTCTATATAGCCTAATTCCTTGGCTTGTTGATATACTTCCTGAGAAGCTGGTACAACATATAAGCTAACTCCTGATGATACCTTTTTCCCTTTTAATACTTTAGTAGCTTCGACAATATCATGTAGCTTTCCTCCTGTACAAGAGCCAATAAAAGCTTTAGTAATAGCAACATCTTCTAATTCACTGATTTTAACTACTCTGTCTGGTTTGGGAGGACAAGCAATTTGGGATTCTAAATGACTCAAATCGAAGTGATAGATGCGTTCATATTCTGCATCTTTGTCCCCTTCTATCACCATAAAATCTTTCTTGCTGCGACGGTTGACATATTCTAGAGTCTTACTATCAGGAGCAATTAAACCACACATCGCCCCACATTCTACTGCCATATTAGCCAGAGTCATCCTTTCATCAATAGATAACTGTTCGATAATACTACCCCGAAACTCGATTACTTTTCCTGTTGCACCATTACAGCCAATTTGACCCAAGATAAATAACATAATATCCTTGGCACTAAGATGCTCTGGCAGTGTTCCCGATAGCTCCAACAAAATTGTACTAGGAACGCGCAACCACATCGAACCTGTAGCAAAGATATTTGCCATATCTGTTGTTCCCACACCAGTAGAAAAAGCCCCAAAAGCACCATAGGTACAACTGTGGGAATCTGTACCAGCAATAATCATTCCTGGCTGTACTAAACCTTTTTCTGGTAGTAATACATGACAAATTCCCTCTGCTTCCCCTGGAGAAACCATATCTAGTAAAAGACAGTTTTGTTCCTTAGCAAATTGCACCATCTTTTGATACATCTCAATAGCTTTACTATCTTTCCTGATGTCGTTAATCTGGATAAAATGATCTGCTACTAAAACTATTTTGCTGGCATCCCAAACAAAATTATTTTCCCCAAAATGCTGATAGAATAGTCTTGCTACTTCCGATGCGATCGCGTCATGGGACATAGCTAAGTCAACAGATACAAAGACTACCTCTCCTGGTTGTACATATTCATTTCCTGAAGCTTGAGCTAACATTTTTTCCGCCATTGTCATGGGGCGAGATAGGGTATTACTTTCTGGAACAGTAATTTTATTTTGCAATTTTTGTTGATTAAAAGGAATTAAACCTCCTGCTTGAATTATCTGTTCAATAACGAGATTGTGTTGACTATCCCCAATTATTTCTAAATTAAGACCAATATTAATACTGTTACGATAAAATATTTCTGCAAAAGAACGAGCGCGTACCTTCTCAATTCCTGCTGCTTGTATGGCTAAAGGTGCATATTCGCGACTCGAACCACAACCAAAATTTTCTCCTGCTTCAATTACATCATATTCCTGTAATTTACCCACCCCAATAATGTGTTCGAGAGCATAATAAGCTAGATGTTCCTTATCCCCATTCGTACCTCGTTTAGCAGGAATAATATCATCAGTATTGATATCGTCACCGAGAAATAGAGTTTTATTGTTCATTGTGAATAAATAATTTCTTGTAATCCTTTAACTAGTCGCTTTATAGCTTCTAATGCTGTTTCTGGTTTTAGCGCACCATAAGCAACTCGTAAATAGCAACCATTACTAATGCCAAAAGTACTACCAGGAATGACTGCTACTCGATAATTTTCGATTAAAATTTTAACCAACTCAAAATCAGAAATATTTGTTTTAACTTTGAGGAAAAAATAAAAAGCTCCTGCTGTCTCCGCCACAGTACAAGTATCACTTATAGAACTAAGTTGTTGTAAAAATTGCTCTCTAACAAAAGTAATATCTGGTAAATGTTTTTGACAATAACTAACTCCTGTTTGCAACGCACCCAAAGCAGCATATTGAGAAATAACAGGAGGACATATAAGATTAGTATCTTGTACTTTTTTTACTGCCATTAATAAATGTTGAGGGATTACCATATAACCAATCCGCCAACTTGCAAAACCATAAGCTTTAGATAGACTAAAAAGAGAAATAGTATGTTTTTC
>JASJDF010000330.1 GCA_030065715.1 Xenococcaceae cyanobacterium MO_188.B19
GCCCACTCTAAATAGCGAGCATAATATACCACTCCCCCAGCATCAGTATCCGCAAAATCTACTATAGTATTCCACTCAAAGACCCGAAGCTCAGACATTTGTTGTTTTTACCCTCTCTTATCTTTGTCTAGATTAGGGCTTTTTGACCCAATAAATAAACTAAATTGCCAGAAAATAGCTCAACGGGAATATCAACTATACCCGCTTGAGGTATAGAGCTAGGTGTTCTACCCTGAACCCCAGTCACAGCAAGGCTTATCTATACCTCAATACCATCTACATAAAGTTACCCTGCTATACTTAAAAGGAGGCGATCGCTTTTTTCTTCAGAATCAAGCTAATATAACCATAGGTAAGTAAACCGAGGAAAAAGCGATGGGAGAAGCTAAACGAAGGAAAAAACTTGACCCTAATTGGAGCAAGCAAAATAAAGTTAAAAAACTAGCTTTAAATACTGATGTTTGGCAAAAAAATGAAGCTGAAAGCCTAGAACACCGATTCAGTGATGCCAAAAACTAGTTTTTCGGGTATTCAGCCAACGAAATCTCGGCTTTTGAGAACTCTCGAAATCTCAGATGGGGACTGGATTCTGAATACTGAATCGGTGTTCTAGGAGGATAATTGGTGGTAGGAGAAGACTTTGTTAGATTAATGAGCACAGGTAAAATCAACTCATCTGTGAAGAGTATCAGTACAGTGACAACAGTGACAGAAAATCAAGATAAATACTTAATTATCTCGTCCTTTTGCCAATTTCCGTTTATGTGTTGCTCACTCAAAAAATCTTCTGATATCAAATTCGTTTAAATATGCTATAAATCTTAGCAGGCGATCTCAACGAGATCTGCTTCGCAGACCGCCTGCTAAGATTATTAATAAGAGATAAGAGAGGAAAAGGTGGATATTTTATCTGTAGCAAATGCTTAGTGATTTGATATGACCTACAGCATCATACGAAACCGTTTAGTTTGATAAAAGGGGAAGTTAGTCTAAACTCCAGTTACTGATTCTTCCCATGTTTTTGCTTCTTTAGCTAGTTATGATGATGCTGATTCTGCTGGACTTAGATATCGCAGTTTAGATTGTGGTCAAGTGCAAGTCATGATTCAGGAGGATCGAAGTCTTGATTCAGAACTCAGACACAGTAGAGAAATTGTTGATTTCTTAGTATTTTCTGATGAAGGAAATTTAATAGCTGCGCCCTATGATTCCGCTGAAATTGTCTAAACAAAAATCACCCACAAAAAATGTGGGTGATTTTTGTCAGTTACCCCCTAAACTAGGGGCAAAAATCCTAAACTATACTTCCAGAACAACCTCGGAAATAATTGAGATATTAAAGTTGTTCAAAGTAAACATCAATTAAATCTCTAGTTTCACCGTTAACTACCGCAGTACTGGTTTCACCTAAGACATTACCTTGAGGATCTAGACTGAAGCCAGATTGATAGTCAAGGCTGAGTTCAGAAATTCCAGCAGCGTTAAGAGATTGTAATTCACCTAGATCAGTAAGTCCATTTTCGTTAGCATCTTGCCATACTGAAATTTGACCGAAGTTATCATCAAGAGCATTAACTACTCCGTCGTTATTGGAATCGTAGGAAGCTAGTTTTTCAAAAGCATCACCGACACCAGCACCACCGAATAATTCATCTTGGTTTTCAATCAAACCATTACCATTGTTGTCAACAGCAAGGAAACCATCATTTCCAGATAACCAACCAGTGTTAACTTTTTCACCAGTGTTGAAGATGTCAAATTCTACACCTTCGTCGATGCTGATAGTTTGAATACCATCACCATTGAGGTCAACTACGATAGGACTAACATATCCGTAGTGAGTTTTGTCGAGAATCTCAACTTGAAGAGAATCTTGACTAAACATAGTATCGTCAGTACCAACAACTTTTATAGAGAAGTTTTCGGTATTTTCTAGGAAATTTTTAGAGTTGGGACCATCACGGTCAACTGTAACTTCTTCTAACCAAGTTTGAACCTCGAAAGTATTAGACATGGTTTCGCCAGCAGCTACTGTAACGGTAATTGTGTTACCAGTGTTGATGGAATCGTCTTGATATACAGTGTAATCCCAACTAGCATCTCCAAGACCAAAAGCAGGGCGATCGCCGTCAGCAGGATCGGTACTGTTAGGTACACGGTTTTCCACAACTTTGATTACTTCTCCAGAGCTATTTCTAATATCGTAGAAACCACCCCAGATAATATCTTGATCGGCTGCATACTGGTTAACACGATTAGCTGTACCATCGTTAACTTCAATAGTGAAAGTGCGATCGCGATCGCTAGCCTGATCTAACTGAATCTTATAAGAACCCTGATCTCCTTCATGGATACTGGTTGTACCAACTAACTCAGCAGTAATTTTAGGAGCAGGATTAGGATCGATTACATCGATAGTAACAGTAGCTGTATCCATTGCACCAGAAGGGTCTGCGATGGTGTAAGTAAAGGTGTCAGTACCAGCAAAACCTTCATTGGGTAAATAAACTAACTTATCATCAGTTTTATCGTCGATAGTACCGTTGTTGTTGAGCTTAACTGTACCGTTAGCAGCTTGAGTGAAAGATTTGATGCGTAAAGGATCACTATCGGGGTCAGTGTCATTTGCCAACACTTTAGTCCCAACTTTTTGACCTACAGTGGTGGTGTTGTAATCATCTACTGCAATAGGCGCATTGTTATTGTTACCCGCACCAACTTCGATAGTAACAGTAGCCATATCCATAGCACCAGAAGGGTCAGCTACAGCATAAGTGAAAGTATCAATACCAGTAAATCCCTCGTTAGGAGTATATACTAATTTGTCATCAGTCTTGTCGTCGATTGTACCGTTGTTGTTAAGTTTAACAGTACCGTTAGCAGCTTGAGTGAAGGATTTGATGCGTAAAGGATCGCCATCAGGGTCAGAATCGTTTTCTAACACTTTAGTTCCCACTTTTTGACCAGGAGCAGTACTGTTAGTATCGTCAACTGCAACAGGTGCATTATTACCACTGGGGACATCATCTTTACCAGTTACAGTAACTTTTACAGTAGCTGTGTCCATGCCACCATTACCATCATCAATAGTATAGGTGATAGAAGTATCGCGAGTTTCTCCAGCATTAAGGTCTTCAAATCCAGTACCAGCCCAGAATTTGAACCCGCCGTTTTCTAATACAGTAAATTTACCTCCGTTAGAGCCTTCGACTTCAATTACATCAGTAAATTCTGCGCCATTAACAGCTTTAATTCTTAAAGTATCGTGATCGGCGTCAGTGTCATTGCTTAATAAACCTTTGCTGGGGTCAGTTTTGAGATTAATATCTCCACCTTCCATTACAGTATAGTGATCATCTACTGCATTAGGTGCATTGTTAGTATCAGGCTTATCTGTTACATGAACCCACAGTGATTGATCAGTATATGCACCATGAGAATCTACAACTCGAACGATGACATCATAGATATTATTCTTATGAGCATCGAGAGGATTTTCAAAATCAGGAGGATTAATAAAAGAAAGTTTTCCTGTATGTTGATCTATGGTGTATAAGTCTTTGTCTACACCTCCTACGATATAGTATTTAAGACCATTCCCTTCAGAGTCATAATCATCCGTTGAGTCGATATCAATGACATGAGTAGTATTTTCCATGACGTAAATTTTGCCGTCAATGGGTAAATTTTTATATACGGGGGATTTATTACTAGTTCCACCACTGCTATCGTCTAAACCATTATCATCTAAAGTTAATGTAGTTTCAAATGTAGCTGCAATGTTTTCAAGAGTCATTAATTTTACTCCTTAAATTATTAAAAAATCAATACAATTTACTTAGATCAATTCACTTTTAATTCACAAAATAATTAAATTTATATCTAAATAAATGCCTAACAGTAAATACTTAATAAATGGTTTGTCTGGCATTTTTTTTTGGAATTAACAGTGGATTCACTTACATTTACTAATTTACTCAAAAAAAATAATTATTGTGTAAAGTTTAGATATTTTCTGGTGATGTAAGTATCAAGACTACATAAAGAATATTGGTTTTATAGAAGTTAGATGAAATTGGGGAATAATTATAGTATTCCTTTTTAACAATGTCTTAGGTATTGTGAATGAGCTACTGCTTTAATCCCGATTGCTCTAAACCAGTCAATAATATACAAAACCTAATTTGTGAAGCTTGTGGAGCTAAACTGTTGTTAGGCGATCGCTATCAAATACTAAGATTCATTGGAAAAGGTGGTTTTGGCAATACTTTTCTAGCTGCTGATGTCTCTCATCTCCAACCATCTCTATGCGTAATTAAACAACTAAATGCTAAAAGACAAAACTCTTCTATGGGAAGAAAACTCTTTGAAAGAGAGGCTAAAATTCTCAGACAAATCGGAGATAATTGTCACATACCTCAGTTAATCGATTACTTTGAAGAACAAGAGCAATTTTACCTAGTACAAGATTATATATATGGTCAAAATTTGCAACAAGAAGTAACAAAACAAGGAGTATTAAATGAAACCCAAACGAAACAAGCTCTACAAGAACTTCTTTTAATTTTGCAACAAGTTCACAGTCAGAATATTATTCACCGAGACGTTAAACCATCTAATATTATTCGTCGTCGAAAAGATGGTAAACTGATGCTAATAGATTTTGGTATGGTCGAGGAGCAAGCTAGTGATTTTACCAGCAAGAATCTGGCTGGAATAGCTGTTAGTGAATATTCCGTGGGAACTCGTGGTTACGCTCCCCCAGAACAGTTAGCCCTACGTCCTGTATATGCTAGTGATATTTACTCTCTGGGAGTAACTGCTATTTATTTGATGAAGGGGAAAAAACCTGCAAATATTGGGATAAATCCCATGACAGGAGAAGTTATGTGGTTAAAAGACCTAGATATTAGCGATAGTTTTGGAAATATCTTACTGAAAATGTTAGAGGTTTCGGTAAAAAATCGTTATCAAAGTGCGGAGAAAGTTTTACAGGCTTTGAGTATAGTCAATTATTCATTTTGATTTTTTTTGATTTTTCCTCAAATAAATTTAATTGATATCATTGAGTATAGCTATACTACTAGTAATCTAAATCAATGATAAATCTTTAATGACTACTGCTGCTTATATTCATATTCCTTTCTGTCGTCGTCGTTGTTATTACTGTGACTTTGGGATTTCTGTTATTGGCGATCGCGATTTAACTGAAGACAGTACTATTGTTAAAGATTATATTGACCATCTTTGTCAAGAAATTCGCACCACCCCTGAATCTAATACACTCCTACAAACAATTTTTTTTGGTGGTGGGACACCTTCTTTGTTACCCGTTAAACAATTAGAACAAGTTATCAAAACTCTAGAAAAACAATTTGGTATTACTCCAGACGCCGAAATATCGATGGAGATCGATCCTAATACATTTAGCCGAGAAAAATTATCAGGATATCTTAATTGTGGAGTAAACAGAGTAAGTTTAGGGATTCAAACTTTTGATGAAAAACTCTTAGAAGTTTGTGGTAGAACCCATCGAGTAAAAGATATTTTTCAGGCAATTGAGAATATTAAAAAACTATCCATTAAAAATTTTAGTTTAGACTTAATTACAGGTTTACCCTATCAAACTTTAGCCCATTGTCAAACATCCTTAAAAACAGCTATAGATATCAATCCTGCTCATTTATCTTGTTACGATTTAGTGCTTGAACCTGTAACAGCTTTTGGTAAACAATATGAATCAGGAAAAACGCCTTTGCCTGATGATGAAACTACCGCAGCAATGTATCGTTTGACTCAAAAAATATTAACTAATAGTGGTTATGAACATTATGAAATATCTAACTATGCTAAACCAGGTTATCAGTGTCAACATAATCGAGTTTATTGGGAAAATAAGCCTTATTATGGTTTTGGTATGAGTGCTGCCAGTTATGTTGCAAACAAAAGATATACTCGACCTCGCACTAGAAGAGAATATTACAATTGGATCAAAGAAGGAGCAGTAATTGATATACTTAAAGTCGATCAATGGGATCTCTTATTAGAAACCCTCATGTTAGGACTACGTCTTGCTGAAGGAGTAGATTTATCGATTATTTCTCAGAAATTTGGCAAGAATAATTTAAGTAAAATTTTAAACTGTTTGCAAGAGTATCAAAATATAAATTGGGTATTAATAGAAAAAAACTTAAAATCTAACCAAAAATATAGATTAAGGCTTACAGACCCCGAAGGTTTTTTATTTTCCAATCAAATCCTTACCAGCTTATTTGAATTAGAGTTAGATTAAAAGTAACCTATTTTTATTCAAAAATAAAATTTAATATTTCCAAGTGATCAAACAAAAATATAGCAGTTCTCATGTTGTTGAGCTACAGAGTTTTGGGTTTTGAGGCAGGAGGCAGCCCTAATCCTAAAGGATACCGCTTCGCATAAGGATTCCCTTCGGTCGAGGCAG
>JASJDF010000331.1 GCA_030065715.1 Xenococcaceae cyanobacterium MO_188.B19
CAATTCTAAAAAAGAGGACTACAAATAAATTTCTCCCTTGTCTCCCTTGCCCCCCTTGTCCCCCCTGTCTTCCTATCAAACATCTGTAGTCAATATTTAGAGAACTGGTATGAGTTGACATAAATTAGCTTAAACAGTCTCTTTTGTTAATTGGAATTTAATATAATAGTACAAAAGTTCAAATTATCTCTATGCCAGGATTGTGCCTAAGACTAGACAATATTTAATGTTTAGATATAGATAATTTCCCATACTCATTTTGGGGGGAAGGGGTTAATCTGGAACAAGTTGTTCTAAACTTCTAAATATAATATTGGTTTTATGGCTTTTACTATCAACCCGATCAAATTTGGTACTGATGGCTGGCGCGGTGTAATTGCTGCGGATTTTACCTTTGAAAGAGTAGCGATGCTTGCTCCTTTGGCAGCAAAAGTTTTAGCAGATAATTATGGAGAAGTTACTGGTAGTAATACCGTTATAGTAGGTTATGATCGCCGTTTTATGGCGGAGGATTTTGCTAAATTAGCTGCTGAAGCTATACGAGAAGTTGGTTTTGATGTTTTGCTTTCGGAATGTTATGCTCCTACTCCTGCTTTTAGTTGGGCTGCTAAAGCACAAAATGCTTTGGGAGCAATTGTGATGACAGCATCTCATAATCCAGCGACCTATTTAGGATTAAAGGTTAAAAGCGCGATGGGGGGCTCAGTATCTCCTGAAGTAACCAAGCAAATTGAAGCAATACTTGATAAATCTTTACCTATTCCTGAAAAACCAGGAAAATTGGAATATTTTGATCCTTGGCCTAGTTATTGCCAAGGTTTACAAGCTAAGGTTGATATTGCTGGTATCAAAAATGCGATCGCATCTGGTAATGTCAAGGTCTACGTAGATGTGATGCATGGAGCAGCAGCAACTGGGTTAGAGCGTTTATTAGGTATTCCCGTGACAGAACTTAATAGTACTCGTGATCCATTGTTTGAAGGAGGCGCACCAGAGCCATTACCGAAGAATCTCTCAAAATTCCTCAGTACGATCAAGGAAGCTGCTCAAGAATATCCCAATGCTACTAGAGTAGGCTTAGTATTTGATGGAGACAGCGATCGCATTGCTGCTGCGGATGGAGAAGGAAATTTCCTGAGTTCTCAAATTTTAATTCCGATTCTGATCCAACATTTGGCACAAAATAAAGGTTTTACTGGAGAAATAGTTAAAACTGTCAGTGGTTCAGATTTAATACCCCGTGTAGCCCAATTATATGGTCGTTCTGTATATGAAACACCCATTGGTTATAAATATATCGGCGATCGCATGCTGAATGCCGAAGTTATGATCGGTGGAGAAGAGTCTGGGGGTATTGGTTATGGTACCCATATTCCCGAACGTGACGCACTATTATCCGCTTTGTATGTACTTGAAGCAGTGGTACAGTCTGGAAAAGATTTAAGCCAGATTTACAGCGAATTAGAAGACAAAACGGGATTTACTGGTAAGTATGACAGAATTGATTTACCTCTAGCCAGTATGGAGGTGAGAGGCAAGTTATTAGATCGTTTGGCTAATGATACGCCTCAAACGGTTGCGGGGAAATCGGTTAAAGACTGTTTATCCATTGATGGTTACAAATTCCGCTTAGAAGACGATAGCTGGCTGCTGATTCGTTTTAGTGGCACTGAGCCTGTATTACGTCTTTATTGTCAAGCTGCCACTATGCCAGAAGTTCACAAGACTCTGAAATGGGCAAGAGATTGGGCAAATTCTTAAAGTTGGTTTACTAGGGGATTACAAATTTCCCCTAGTACTATGCAATTAAGTTGATTTACAAAGGTTTTAGATTTATTCAACAACCTTTATTTAGTAGAGACATAAAATAAATTTTATATCTCTAGAGAATTTCCCGCTTAACCATCAAACTCTAAACTTTTTGTTCTTCCCTAGCCAAGAATTTCTCCAACTCAGTTAGAGCATCTGCATCGACTTTAGTTTGCATAGGACAGAATTTAGGTCCACACATAGAACAAAATTCCGCAGTCTTATAAATATCTGCTGGTAAAGTTTCATCGTGGTATTCTCTGGCTCTGTCAGGATCGAGAGACAATTCAAATTGTTTTTCCCAATCAAAGTTATAACGAGCATGGGAAAGCTGATCGTCTCTATCTCTAGCACCAGATCTATGACGGGCAATATCCGCAGCATGAGCTGCAATTTTATAAGCAATTAAGCCATTACGAACATCTTCAGCATTAGGTAAACCTAAATGTTCTTTAGGAGTTACATAACATAGCATTGCTGTACCATACCAGCCCGCCATAGCAGCACCGATCGCGGAAGTGATATGATCATAGCCAGGTGCTATATCTGTGACCAAAGGACCTAGAACATAGAAAGGTGCTTCGCTACACTCTTCCATTTGTTTCTTAACGTTAAACTCAATTTGATCCATTGGCACATGACCTGGACCTTCTACCATTACTTGTACATCATGTTCCCAAGCACGGCGAGTTAGTTGTCCTAAAGTTTTTAATTCTGCTAATTGGGCTTCGTCTGAAGCATCGTGGGTACAGCCAGGACGCAAAGAATCTCCTAAACTAAAAGAAACATCATATTTCTTAAAGATTTCGATAATGTCATCGAAATGGGTATAGAGAGGATTTTGCTTATGATGATGCAACATCCAGCGAGCAATGATTCCACCGCCACGGGACACAATGCCAGTAATACGACTTCTAACTAAGGGCAAGTGTTCGATTAAAATACCTGCGTGGATAGTCATATAATCTACACCTTGTTGAGCGTGTTTCTCAATGATGTGTAGAAAATCATTAGCAGTAAGATTCTCAATATTACCGTGGACACTTTCTAGAGCCTGATAAATAGGTACAGTACCGATAGGAATGGGAGAATCATTAATAATTGCCGTACGAATTTGATCCAGGTTTCCCCCACCAGTGGATAAATCCATTAAGGTATCTGCACCATATTTTACTGCTAGATGAAGTTTAGCCAATTCCTCACTGATATCAGACGAATTGGGAGAAGCCCCAATATTGGCATTAACCTTACATTTAGAAGCAATACCAATGCACATTGGCTCTAAATTGGTGTGATTAATATTAGCTGGGATAATCATCCTTCCCCTAGCTACTTCATCACGAATTAAATCTACAGGGAGGTTTTCTCTAGTTGCGACATAGTGCATCTCTTCAGTGATAACTCCCTTACGGGCGTAGTGCATTTGAGAGACGTTACTCTGTCCTCGTCGCTTGGCAACCCATTCTTGTCTCATAACATTTCCTCAATAAACAGCTTCCCTACGCTGGTTCTAACCAGTCCAGGTTCTAAGGGTTTATCTCAGCCTGAAGCATTTAGGCACCCCTAGCTATGCTGGATTGTAGCACTATTAAGACAAGATAAGAGCAAATGCAAGATAGTAAAACCAACCACAAATTACTAGCATCAGAGGCACCACAAAACTGGCTTGACCTTCTGGTAAATTAAAAATTTGAGTACATCCAGTATAGAGAGTCAAAACACAATAAAAAATCCCAAAAATCAGGGTAGATATCAGTATAATGGGATGGGAAAAAGAGATAATCGGTAGTAAGACCAGGGATAAACCCAAAGGTAAAAGAGAAGCTCCAGCAACGAAGGTATCAGCCACAATGTTACCGGAGTTACCCATTAATAGCCTGACAATCCCCCCCAAAAAAGCCAAAACGAAAAAGGGAATAGCATTAAGAACCAGTAAATTAATCCAATCAGGGCTGTTAGATGCCGAAAGACTCGTGCTGCCAAACTCACTAATGGTTAGGCTTTCTGTTATCGCTGCACAGATATCAAAAACCATACCATAAGCAATTCCAACAGCTAAAGCTTGACCATTGGAAAGACGGACAAAAGCAGAATGTAATTCTCCTTGAGGGTTAAATAGATACATACTGGCAGTTTTGAAACTATTTTGAATAGCCTTGAAACAGCCCCCTACAATATTGCTCAATCCCCAATTATTTTTAGTTAAACTCAGGATATTTTGCTTCACTAAAAGATATGCGCTTTGATTGCCTTGGGCAATAAATAAATCCCCTGCGATTTGGAAATCTTCGATTGCCAATAAATTTTCTTTAATATCTCGATAAGCTATACCGCGATAATAGTAGGCTTGAGCATAATCTAATTCTTGGCGAATTGCCTCACTATAAGAGTCAATTGCCCCTTCGATGTACCCCAAACTATAACGAGCTCTTCCCTGATAATAAAATGCTTTGGCAATTAAAGGATTAATTGTAATGATGCGATAACAATCATCTAAAACTCCCTGATAATTACCTAACTTGTAATACATCTCACAACGTTTAAGATAAGCATCAGTGAAATAGGGTGAAATCTTAATCGCTTTAGTATATTCTTCTGCTGCTTTTTTATATTCCTTATTTTGAGATTTTTTCAAGCCCAAATCATAAAATTTCTGGGCTAGACTGTTAGCATTTGACGCAGTAGAATTCGGTTGAGATTTATAGTTATTCCTTTTCGTAGAAGGGGGTTGAGAGGTCTTATTTTGATTATAGCGAGAAGTTTTTCGGTCAAAATCATAACGACGACGCTTTTTTTCATCTGATAAGATTTCGTAGGCTTCAGAAATTTCTTTAAATTTTTCAGTAGTTTGAGGATTATTGGGGTTAAGATCAGGGTGGTACTTACGAGCCAAACGGCGAAATGCACTTTTAATATCTTCTGCGGTTGCGCCTGGCGATACTTTTAATACAGAGTAATAATCCTGATAACGTCCCATCATCGAATTCAATAGTTTTCCGTGCCAGCTTTGAGAATAATTTTTAGGATATCTTAATCTCAAGAGGATTATCAATGTTTCCCCATCTTCGTTTAAGACATTATTAAGAATTTTGTAGTTTCAGGTACAATATTTGAAGCTTACTATTAATTCTGGGTAAAAATACTCAAAAGCCTATAGCTTATAATTATTGCTTATTTTAGGTTAATTACTAGAAAAGAAATTACTGTTAAGCTGAGTTTTATAGGGATATTCCTGGGTCAAAACTGCTAAAACACTATCATAAGGTCATATTATCGCTCTATATGCGGATTTTTCTAATTGTTTGGATTGGGCAAGTAATATCTCTTTTTGGCTCTAAGCTATCGGAGTTTGCTTTGGGTTTTTGGATTTTAGAACAAACCTATAAAGAAACTGGTACTATTAGCCAATTTGCCCTAATTATTTTACTTATTTATCTGCCAAAAGTCATTGTATCCCCTATGGCGGGAGTGCTAATAGACCGTTGGAATCGTCGCTCTGCCATGATTCTCAGTGATGGTGCTACTGGTATTGTAGCTTTGATTATTATGCTCTTAGCACTATCCGATAAATTAGCTGTTTGGCATATCTATCTGGCTGTAACTATTACATCTACTTTTAACGCCTTTCAACTTCCCGCTTATACAGCAGCGATCGCTCAAGTAGTTCCTCAAGATCAATATAGTCGTGCTAATGGCATGGTACAAGTTTCTAATGGAATCGCCAAAATCGCTTCTCCTTTTGTTGCGGGGATTTTAATGAAGCAAATTGCTTTAGAAGGAATTTTAACTATTGATTTAATTACCTTTTTTATTGCTATTTTTACTTTAATCAGTATCCGTTTCCCCCCAATTAAGAAAAAGCGTAAACGGGGACAGTCCGTACTCCAAAGCTTATTAAAAGAAACAATATTAGGCTGGAAATATATTGTAATCAAACCTGGATTACTAAAATTACTAAGTTTTATTGCTATTAGTTACTTCACTACAGGAATGTTAGAAGTAATCCTCTGGCCTCTAATATATCAACCAGGTTCTACAGAAAGATTGGGAACAATTTTATCTATTGGTGGTTTTGGGGTATTAGTTGGTAGTGTTTTAATTAGCGTTTGGGGAGGGGCAAAAAATCGGGTAAAAACGATTATTACTTGTGTAGCTCTTCAAGGCATAGTTATCTTAAGTACTAGTCTCAAAATTTCTCCCGTTGTAATGGCGATCGCAATTTTTGTCTATCTATTTTGCCAACCAATTATTATCAGCTCCAATCAAGCAATTTGGCAAAGTAAAGTTCCCTCTCATATTCAAGGTAGAGTCTTTTCTTTACAACAAACTTTAGAAAGAGGTTTAGCTATTTGTGCTTATTCTATTGCTGGTCCTTTAGTAGATCAGATATTGAATCCTTTGATGGCAGAAAATGGATTACTAGCTGACAGTATTGGTAAATTTATCGGTGGAGAAGTAGGACAAGATCAAGGAATTGCCCTTTTACTACTCCTCCTAGGAATCCTAAATTTACTGACAGTTACTATTGCCTATCGAGAACCCAGGTTGCGATTTTTAGAAAAAGAAATACCAGATCGTAACTTATCTTCTATAGATTTAAAATCAGTTAAATCTAGTCAATATCCATCATGAAAATAGCGAT
>JASJDF010000332.1 GCA_030065715.1 Xenococcaceae cyanobacterium MO_188.B19
CGCCAACCCACATCAAAAGGACTAGTTGTGCGATCGCTGAAATGAACCTGATCTACTAAAACATCCGTAGTAACAACTAATTTTTTATTGGGGTCTATATCTAATACTGCTCCATCATCCCCTACTACTCCAGGAGGAAAAAAGGGCTGTAGTTTTTTGAGTAATCCCTGTTCGCCAATATCTTTGATTAGCTTCATAAGCTTTTTGGTTAAGGAGGAAAGGAATGGGAATTCAAAACCAGTTCTCCTTCCTCACTCCTTGTTCCTTGTTCCTTAAATGACTAACTGTTAGGTTGAACTAAATTTTCTAAACCCTCAACTACTTTGGCTGAAATAATTTTATCTTTGGCTGTAAGTTCTGCCAGAACTTCTTTGCCTTCTACCACATAGCCAAATACAGAATAGCGTCCATCCATCAGATTATAGCCAGGAGGAGTTAATTCTGTATCAAATTTGAAGAAAAAGAATTGGGATGAACCGCCATTAGGATCGTCTTCTGGACGGGCTAGAGCGATCGCACCATAAGCGTTAAAAGGCAATACAGGTGTATCTAAATAGCGACCCATATCTTCTAGAGTGATTTCATAAACTGGCCCAGGGTCGTCTTTTACCAAGACTTCTAGGGGGATAGCTCGATATTCCTTGGTTTCAGGATCGATAAAACCTACTTCTGGTCCAGGGGGGTCTCCTCCTTGCAAGATATAGAACTCTTCTTCCCGATTAAAATCTAATCCATCGTAAAAGCCTCGATTTACTAGATCGACAAAGTTGCCTCCATTAATCGGCGCACTGTAACCATCCACAACTATGGTCAAATTCCCTTTATTAGTTACCATTTCTACGGTTGCTCTGCCCAAAAGTCGGGGTAAATAAGCAAATTCTTCGGGAATTTCAAAGGGATATCCCACTACCATAGATGCTTCAAGATCAGATACTATGTCAAGAATTTCCCGTCGTTTGATGTAGAGTGCTTCCCTATCTTGTTCTTTTGCTAGTTCTTGGAGTTCTTCTACTCCTGTAGCTATTTCGTCTAGCCAAACTTCCGCCTGGGGTTTTAATTCTTCGGGAACTCCAGCAATAATTTTATCTCGACGCACTCTTAATACAAAAGCTGCATCTTTAATATCCCGATTGACTTTTCCCCACATTTTAACCCGCAACTGTCGGGAAATATCTTCAATACTTCCCTGTAACCTCCTAACCATATTGTTGTCTATCGGAAGGGCATATCTAAGTATAGTTTTGGGATCAGTAATGGCATCTCCTTGAGCTAATCCAGCGATCGCTGGATCTTGCCAGACCAAGTTTAAAGAGCTAATTACAATTGCAATTAGTAATATTGTTTTAGTCAAGCTACGAAGCAACCTTTTGCCTGTGAGCATCAGTATATTTTTTCTAGTTTTCATGGAATAAGTACCTGGGAAACCGCGCAGCTTCAGCTCGCGGAGGAACAGTCTTGAGACGGTTAAAGCCGTCAGTCAAATATTAAATAAGGGTGGGAGAAAAGGTTGTATCTCCCAAGACCTCCATTACTGGAGTAAAGTTTGCCTCGCCAATGTTATCGGTCGGTACTATCTCAAAAGCACTGTTTTACCCCTCGTAAAACTCTTTAACTTTTAAGTTCTAGAGCTTGGAGCTGGCACGCACGCCAAGGTAGGAACTTTAACTCTTCCCGATAACGTAGTCCTCTTGAGTCGGGTAAGGTTTGAGTCTCACAACTCGCCCCTCCCCTAAGAACGGAACGTGATAGTTTTCCCATCATTCCGCTCAAGCCATACTTCCAGCCTTGAACTTGGTTTTTGAGTGTTCCTGTTTATGACACGCTTTGTGTAAGTGGATGAGATTCTCGGTGTCGTCCGAGCCACCATCTTTCACAGGAATTATGTGGTGGGTTTCCACGTCTTCTCCATTGTTGAAGAATAGACCGCAATTTGGACATTTGTAATTTTGGTTTTTAGCTACTTGGTCGTATTTACTTCCTTTTGCCCATCGTGTTTTGCCCTGTTTTGTTCTGCGTTTTTCCCAGTAGTTGTCTAATTTTGCATCGAAGGGACTATAATTCCCTACAACTTTTGTATGTCTTACAATTGGCGTTTTAGCTATGTTGTATAGATAGAAAGGTTTTAATTTGTTCTTCCTATCCTTTGTCATACAGCAAAATGTCCAATCTACTTGTTTAATTACTTGGAAATATTTTCGTTTTACCCATTTGAGTCTTCTTTTCTGGTGTCTTCGCTTGCACCAGTTCCAAAGATATCTCCATACTCTGTGTGAGATGTATGAAAAAGTTTGGTTGCTGACTACTCCTTGGTAATAGTTTGCAAAACCTCGGAGAATTGGATTTAGCTTTCTAATTAGAACCTCTTGTTTGACTGTAGCCATTTTCTTAATCGTATTACCAATTTTTTTACAAAAGGCAAGAACCTTTTCTTTTTGAGGTTTGATTAATAATTTGCCGTTATAATGTCTTGCGTTGAAGCCTAGGAAATTGAAGCCTTCATCTATGTGAACTATATGTGTTTTCTCCGTGCTGAGTTCTAATCCGCGTTTGGCTAACCATTGCTTGACTCTGGATGTGACTTTTTCCAACTCTTCAATAGTTTTTGACGTTATGATAAAGTCGTCGGCATATCGGATTAGTCCTAGTCTTTTGTTGAAAGATTTGACCGTTGTTTCTAATCCGTGTAGTCCAATATTTGATAATAAAGGGCTACAAATTCCTCCTTGTGGAGTGCCTGTGTTGGTGGGGAATTTAATTCCCTCATATATATATCCAGCTTTCATCCAATCTCTTATTAAGTACTCGCCTGGAGTTGACTTAATGCTATTGAGAACGGATTCGTGGGCGAGGTTGTCAAAACATCCTTTGATATCAGCGTCTAGAATCCATCTATCACAACCTCTTCTTCCTTGTAGTCTATTTTGGACTTGTTGTATGGCATCGTGACAACTTCTGCCAACCCTAAACCCATAGCTATTCGGTTCAAAGACTGCTTCCCATTCGGGTTCTAGATAATTTTTAACTATATTCTGTGCGACTCTATCTCTTACGGTTGGGATGCCGAGAGGACGTTTCTTGCCGTTAGGTTTGGGTATAAATACCCGACGAGTTGGTTTTGCTTTAGGCGTTATCCAACTGTTGACAAGTTTTACTCGACCTTCTGGAGTTTTAATAACCTCCCCATCTGCTCCAGGGGTGTTTTTGCCTTGATTGATTTGAGTAATCTGTCTTACAGAACTTAGGAGGTTTGCGTAACTTTTGAGTAGCAATTTCTGCAACCTTCTGAGTTGCTTCCATTGACCAAGTTTTCTGGCACGAAATATCCGACGCTGTAGATTTCTAAGCAACTTGTTAACTTTGCGCCAGTTAATCTGACTCCAGTCGGTTAGCTGTTCCGTTTGTCCATTTACTGTGTTCAGTATCAAACTTCTCATTCGGTTCGATTTCTAGTTCGTTTTCTATTTCGTATATGACCCAAAGGAAGTCTGCTATTGCTTTCGCTCAGGAGCAAATCTCGAACTCCTATCCTGGGCATTACCCCAGACGTTCGCTTTTTCCTTCATCCTTTACCCTCCAGGGAATTCGGTCTTTGTTACCTCGGACTTACTGATGATTTGACTGTCATCAGACCTTGTAGGGCTTACCCTGTTGTACCGTTTGACTTTACTAAGATGGTTAGGATGGCTATCTCTTTCACGGCGGGGTTGTGTTTCCGCATTTAATTGATAAGTCAACAATTAAATCTCCCTTCCTTTGTCTTTTGACACAGCCTATCAGGGTTTATTTGGCTGTTTACCAGATGACGTGAATTGATAACTTTGTTTCATTTACTCATCCTTCCTTCTTTACCCTCTAGCTCCTTACCAGCTTAACCCTGCTAGTTTCGGCTACATTCGTGAGGCTGCACATTTCCCTTTTCGTTACCTACTCAGTTCTGCCTCCAACTCAGAGAGTTGTTTTACGTGAGAGCAAGGGGCGGAAATCCCTTGGGAGAGTAGGCTCTCCTATTCAAACGACCAGTTCAGGTCGCGCGACTTAGGCTGGTCAGCTATCTAAAGTTGAGGCACGAGCTGCGACAGCAGGGTCTAAGACTAGCCTCGTCTCTTTAGAGCGGGGTGCTGACAATTCCCCAGCATGATTCTGCTTCCCTAATAGCAAAATTTAGTTTCTTAACGTATGTTCTTAGTTTGGGATCAACCTTGTCAACAGTTAAGTATTTTTTATTGGTTTATAAGCGGTTGCAACTGCTCCACTAATTCTTTAGCTCTCAACTGCCTTCCTTGTGGGAGCAAATGATAGTGAGTATCTGCAAATAGACTTGAATCAGTTTTAATATTCAAAGACTCCTTATCGTAAATAGTAGGGGCTATTTTAGACAGATAATAAGCAGTCAGCCTAATGCTTTTAGCAGTTTTGGCATCTGTACTACCGTAGATCCAAGGTAAAGATATGACTAAACTGCCCCCTTTAGCTTCTACCTCTTTGCGAAACTGAAGGATTCGATTGGCTGCATAATTAGACAGGTGTTGATGAATAGGCAATCTCCACCATTCATCTTGCCTCATTTTTTCCGTAGTAGGATCCCCCCGATCACTAAGGGGATCGGCATAGTAACCAGACAGTTTTCCCTCCTGAGTAATCTCCACTGTGGATTTAGCGACAGCCCGCAAAGAAGGGACTCCTAGCATAATGGTATCTTGGGTGAGTTGTTTCAGAGGGACTCCACCTAATCCTGGTTTACCAATAGCGACTCCAAAATTAGCAGAGCGATCACCTAAACCATCAGGGTCTAGTAGCAATAAGTATTCAGGAATTAGTAAAACAATGTCTCCAGGACGTACCTGATCGATCATGCTAAGTAAAATAACATCTAAGCCAATGGGACCATCCAAGCCTAGATTTACTACAGGAATACCCAACCCTTCTTCAATAATTTTGGAGTTTAGAGTGTAATGTGCCCCCGAACCTCCTGTAATCAGTAATCGACGGTCTGACTCCAAGGATTTTGCGATCGCAATTTTTCGCCAGTACATTCTACGCAACCAGCTTAATTCCCCACCATAGACCACATTGTAAGTAAAACCTAAAGACCAGGCAGAAGCAGCAGCAATTAACCAAGGCAATATTTTAAGTGATTTTCCCATCAGAATTCAAAGTAAATAAACTCAGAAGGTATATTGGCAGCTAGTAAAATAGTTAAACCTAAAAGAACAGGAGATAACCAAGGAGATAGCAGTAATTCATATTCAAACTTATTTTGGCATACAGCAAGATGTTCTAGTAGCAATACCATGATTGATAAAGTTAAAATAATTCCTAATGCTGTAGCTTGATTAACACTATAGTGAGTCAACAATTCTCCTAAATTACCAACAGAATAAGCCCAAGGATTAATTATAGTTTGGAGCTTACTTAATAGGCGATTAATATCTGTTTCCATAAAAAACAAACATCCCAAATTTACTGCCCCAAAAGTTAAAGCCCAAGAAACTAACTGGGATCTGTTACCAGAATTACCCATCAAGCGCGAAAAAGGTCTTCCCAAATAGCGTAGTAGTAGAAGTAAAGCACCATGATAAGCACCCCAAATCAAAAAATTCCAAGCTGCACCATGCCAAAAACCTGACAAAGTAAAAGTGATAAATAAAAAGAAAGGAGCTAACTTTTTCTTCGACCCCATCAGAGGCAAAAATACATAATCTCGAAACCAAGTACTAAGAGTAATATGCCATCTACGCCAAAATTCATTAATACTTTGGGAAGTATAAGGAGCCAGAAAATTAACTGTTAGTTTTACACCCAAAACCCTGGCTATACCCAAAGCTACAAAACTATATCCTGCAAAGTCAAAATAAATCCTCAGAGTAAATAAAAAAGCATAAAACCAAACAAACCAAGCATTAGTAGCAGCAGTCAGATCGATATAGGGAGCGATATTATCTCCTAAGACAAACTTAAGAAACATTCCCAGAGATAACCATCTCAACCCTTCATAAAGATTATCAGCGGTAAACTTAAATCTAAATCCTTGAATTTGAGGAAATAAACTACTTCTTCTTTCGATAGGTCCTGCCACAATTTGGGGAAAGAAAGAAACAAAATTAATATAGTCAATAAAACTAATCGGTTTTTTTCGTCTGGCGTTGAGAGAATCAACGACAAAAGCTATCATTTGGAAAGTATAAAAAGATACCCCTGGTGGAATACGGGTTCTTACTAAAGAAAAATCGCGGACGAACAAATTAATACTGTAGTCAGTGCGCCAAGTTGGGGAAATATCAACAAATAAACCCAGAACATCCTCGACAAAAAAGATTAAATATTTGAAATAAGCTAATACTGCCACATTAAAAATAATCAATATAGTGGCAATTAATTTAGCTTTATTTCCTTCACAGCGCAGCATATACTGCACCATATAGTAGTTAAAAATAATTTCAAAAACAAA
>JASJDF010000333.1 GCA_030065715.1 Xenococcaceae cyanobacterium MO_188.B19
GTTTAAAGCGTAGAATTAGCTTAAACCTTTCTGAATTGACCGATAGGGAATGACCGAAGGGAATACTTTAGTGCCTTTAGGGCTAAATTCTGCATTCTAAATTCCCACAAATTTAAAGTGTTGTATCTAAACAAGATTTAGTATTAGGTGTAATTTCACCAAGTAAAGCTCTTTGAATGGGCAATCAACTGACTCAAATCGAAGATATAGTTCCTATAGTAGTTCACTAACTCTAGCAATATGAAAAGCGGAGTAGTAAGAAACCACGATACTACTGTAACAATCTTGTCCCAGAATATTCCTTAAATCAGAAAATAAATTTTTTCTTTGCTCTAATGGTAGTTCTAAATAAGGGGAAAATGTTTGTAATAGCAATAAATAATTATCTATTGAATAACTTATTTCTTGTAAAAAATGCTCTGAATGAACATTACTAAAACATTCTGAATCAATAACTTTTTGTCCCAATTGCTTCAATATATTTTCTTGATCTTCTGGTGTTTCATAACGGGATAGATGAGGAGCGTGTATTTGATAAACTTGATCTAACTTTTGATAAAGTTCATAACTCGGATGGGGTGACATATTCCATAACAAAATTAAATATCCTTCTGGTTTTAAAGCTTGAACAGATTTAGGATAAGAAACTTCAGGAGGTAGCCAATGCCAAGCATTAGCAGCTAAAACTGCATCAAATTTTCCTGTCTCTAATTCCCATTCTTCTAAAGAGGTATTTTTAATATCTATCTTGGGATAAGCAAGACAATTTTCTTTGGCTATCTCAGATGCTTCAAAACTTGGTTCCAAACACACCATAGATAAATCTAATGGTGCAAAACCTCTGGTCGCTTGTCCACTACCACAACCTATTTCTAAAATATTAGAATCTGAAGTTAATTTAGTTAACTCAACTACACGATTAATTAATTCTTGAGGATATAAAGGTCTAGCTTTGTTGTAATTTTCCGCAACAGCAGAATACCAATTTTTTCTCTGTGCTAAATCTCTGGAATACCAGTATTCAAGTTTTATTGGGTCTGAATTAGCCATGATTGGTAGTGATAAGTATAGTTAATTAAGGATACTCCTAAATACCAAAATTAATTTGCCATAGCAACACAATTTATGTCTATAAATATCATGTTGTTTTAGCATATTTTAGGTAATTGCGATCGCGTCTTCTAAAAAATCTGCGATCGCATTAGCAATTGCTCTTTTTCCTATTATTTTTTGTTCTGATTTTTCTTTAGTAACTAAATAAGCTATTTGTTCTCCTCGATCTCCTTTTTCTTCTCCTCTATTTGCCACTACCATCTGATAATTTTGTTCTAATCTAGCATTAGCTATTTCCATCAATTGTTCATGGCTAATATTTTCTTGATATTTAAAAGTAACCATGTATAAATCAGGAAACTTTGTCCTAACTTCAGCAATAACTTTAGTAGTTGGAATAAGATTAATTGTTTGCAGCGCACCACCACTAGGAATTTTGCCAGGAAAGACTTTATCTGGTTGATAATCAGCTACAGCAGCCGAAAAAATCCCATATTGATAATCATTACTTGTTAATTCGGCGATTACTGCCGTTTTATATTCACTATAAGTACTAATATTTTGATGAGGAAGATAATAAGGCGGGATGTAACCACCTTGTCCACAAATTAATTTAACTGCTGCACCTCTTAAGTACAATTCTTCTGCAATATAACCTCCCAATCTTCCTGTGAATCGATTAGTAATACGACGTACATTATCAATAGGGACAGGAGTTGTACCGCCAGTCACTAAAATAGGAATATTTTTTAATTTAGATTTACTGATGCTTCTGACAACTTCCGATATGATGATTGATTCAGGAGGTAGCAAGTTTTTGCCATAAGCTACTGTGGGAGGAATAATTTTTACTCCCATTTTTTGTAACTTTTGCAAAGATGCAGTCAAAATTGAATTGTGCAGGCTACCGTGCATAGTAGGAGCAATTAACACCTGGGTTTTAGCCCGTTCCATTCTTCCTAAAGCGGAAGCTACACTAGAGGTAATAACACCATCAGCAATACCACGGGCAATTTTATTAATTGTGTTGTAAGTAGCAGGAGCAACTACATAAGCAGAAAAAGGATTCTTATCGCTCAGATGTTCTGCTGCGGAAGTAAGCTTAGTAACAACTGGATTAGTAGTACTCCATTCTAGAGCTTCTATGGTAGTGTAGCGGAGAGCTTCGGCAGAAGCAAAAACTACTACATCTGCCCCCTGACGACGCAGAGTACGAGCAATTAGAGGAGCTTTCATCGCTGCAATGCTACCAGTTATTAATAGTGCAATGCGCTTTCCTGCCAAATGATTACTTTCTAAAGCTACCTGACGATCTGCAATTTCTGATTCTGGTGGTGCGGAAAAATCCCAATGTTTCATGATTTTATGATATGCAATTACTCTAATTAACAATTTCAAAAATTCTTACTACAAATAAATCTCCCAGTCCCCCAGTCAATTATTTGTAGCCTTATTTTCAAGAATTGGTTTTAGCGATTCATCTAAGGTTGTAACAAGCTTCCGAAAAGCAGGTGCTGCCTTTGTTTTTTTCAGAATTAAGCGATCGCAATTATATTTATAATAATTTATAGTATATTTAAACAAAAATAGAAAATACCGTCAGTTAGAATTACTCAGATAAGTAATGTCTGACGGCGAGTTTTGTTAAAGGATTAATTGCAATTGATCAGTTGAATCGAAAAATCAGAAATCGGCGGAAATCTTAAGGTTTATGGGGGCAAATCTAGGCTTTTGTTACCAATATCTCTGTTATTCGCCAAATATCTGGATATTATTAGCTGTCAGGGTTGGTGCACCGTTTAGTGTAGCAATATGCTGTTGAGAAGCGGAACCAATTCCATCAATATCAAAGGATAACTCACCTGTAAATTGATTATAGATAAATCGATGGTCAGCAGTAGTAGCACTAGTACCTAAAACCAATTGAGATTCTTCAAGCAAACCAGCATCAAGTCCACCATTATAGTTACCTTGTGATATTCCTATGTAATCGTTAGATTGGAAGTCGGTAATAGTATCTTCTCCAAATCCAGAATTAGGACTTATGAGATAGAAGACATCTGCACCTCTACCACCAGTCAATGTATCTTTACCATGACTACCATTAAGAAAATCATCTCCATCATCACCTCTAAGGACATCATTTCCTGACCAGCCATCGAGATAGTCATTACCGTATCCTCCATATAAGATGTCATCGCCTAGATCCCCACGGAGAGTATCATTACCGTATCCTCCATGTAAGGTATCGTCTTGAGAATGTCCGATTAAAAAATCTTGATCATCACCACCAATAAGTAGGTCTTTGCCACTACCTCCGTTTATAAAATCATCTCCTTGATCGCCCACAAGGGTATCATTATCATTGCCACCAAAAATGAAGTCATTACCTTTTCCTCCATTTAAGTAATCCCTACCTCGATCGCCATACAACCTGTCATTACCCTGATCGCCGAAAAGAAAATCATCACCGCTATTTCCCTGAATAAAATCATTCCCATCACGACCAGTAATTATGTCATGTCCATTCCAACCTTTTAGACTGTCATCTCCTGCTCCTCCATCAATAAAATCATTACCATCACGACCGTTAACAGTGTCATTTCCTCGACCAGCATTAATGTAGTCATTAGAAACAGTGCTAAACAAAGTTTCTGAATTATCAGTACCATTAACCACGTTTTCCAAACCATTAATGATGTCTTCTATAGTAATAGCCATTTTCAATGCTCCTTTGAATTTCTTGAGTTATTCATCTCAAGTTGGTTTATATTCAAAGAATATCCAGACTGTAAGCTAATTAGATGTCATTTTTATGCCATAAATTTCGCTCAAAAATTCCATTAAATTAGAACTAAATCACATCTAGTTTGAAATCAGTAGTTTTTAAGATAACTGTTCGAGAAAGTAATAAATATTTGAAAGTCTTGTGCTTATGCAAAATAGCAATATGATTGAAGAGAAAAAACTCAACATCTCCCATGTTAATCGATCTAATTGCTGATTATGGAACTGGCGACCCTGCTTTTGCTGAGGTGACACAACGGTTGCTACAGTATCTTCCTGATGCAAGAGTCCATTGTCTTAGTGTTCCTGCATTTAGTACTCTAGCTACAGGTTTCTGGATTGCTCAATTAGGTTTGAATCCTGGAGCAAAAGAACGTTTAATTTATCATAATTGCGCTCCCCGCCGAGATGACGCAGAAGCTAGACCCAATAATGAAGGAGAAGGATTATCTTATGCTCTATTGCCGAACAATTTGGCAGTAATTGGTGTATTATCTGGCTATACTCTTTCCTTTATCAAAGAAGAAGCCCAAAAGATGCACATAGTTAAAGTTTCTCGCGGGGGCTCTCAATTTCGCTCTCGCGATGTGTTTCCTGATGCTGCTGCTGCCATTGTTAATGGGGATTTATCTTTGTTAGGAGAAGCGATTAAGCCAGATCAGATTCCCGATCCTCCTAGCGATCGCGTCGCTTGGATTGATGGATATGGTAACATCAAGACCAGTATTGCTGCCCATACTGTCGATTTGAAACCCTACAGCAAAGTTACAGTAAGAGTCGGGGATGTGGTAAGTGACGCTATATATTCTGATGGTAGTTTCAAGGTACCAGAAGGAACATTGGCTTTTGCTCCTGGTAGTTCTGGCTGGCAAACTCAAGACGGGAGAAGAATACGCTGGATGGAGTTATTTTTGCGTGGTGGTAATGCTTGGTCACGTTTTGGCAGACCCAAGATTAATCAGGTAATTTCTTACACTGCTAATTAAGCAACTCGAATTGAGGCAAAATGATATAATTGTCTGTTCATGATCAAGGGTAAGGATAAAAGATAATTTATCCTTACCCTTGATCAACCTCGATGTAAGTAAATGCGATCGCTCATTCTATGAATACAGTCAACAAAAAATATAATATTGTTACTTTCGGATGTCAGATGAATAAGGCTGACTCAGAACGCATGGCTGGCATTCTAGATACTATGGGTTTTGAATGGGTAGCAGAACCCGAAAAAGCAGATTTAGTTCTCTACAATACTTGCACGATTCGAGATAATGCGGAGCAAAAGGTATATTCTTATTTAGGCAGACAGGCTAAACGGAAACACCAAAAACCCGATCTGACTCTGGTAGTAGCAGGATGTGTGGCACAACAGGAAGGGGAACAACTATTAAGGCGTGTACCAGAATTAGACTTAGTAATGGGTCCTCAACACGCTAACCGTTTAGAAGATTTATTACAGCAGGTATTTGATGGAAATCAGGTAGTTGCTACTGAACCAGTACATATATTTGAAGACATTACCAAGCCTCGTCGGGATAGTAAGGTAACGGCTTGGGTAAACATTATTTATGGTTGTAACGAACGATGCAGTTATTGTGTCGTCCCCAATGTAAGGGGAGTAGAACAGTCTCGCACCCCTGAAGCTATTAAAGGGGAAATGGAACAACTAGCCAGACAAGGCTATACAGAAATTACCCTCTTGGGACAAAATATCGATGCTTATGGTCGAGATTTACCAGGAAGCACTCCAGAAGGGAGACATCAACATACTCTGACAGATTTACTTTACTATGTTCACGATATCCCTGGAATTGAGCGCATTCGTTTTGCTACCAGTCACCCCCGTTACTTCACCGAAAGACTAATTAAGGCTTGTCATGAACTACCCAAAGTTTGTGAACATTTCCATATTCCTTTCCAATCGGGAGATAATGAAATCTTAAAAGCCATGAAGCGTGGTTACACCCATGAAAAATATCGTCGCATTATTGCCAAAATTCGCGAATATATGCCCGATGCTGCTATTAGTGCCGATGCTATAGTGGGTTTTCCTGGAGAAACCGAAACACAATTTGAGAACACCTTGAAGCTAGTAGATGATATTGGGTTTGATATCTTAAACACTGCTGCTTATTCTCCTCGTCCTGGCACTCCTGCTGCATTATGGGATAATCAGTTGAGTGAAGCAGTAAAAAGCGATCGCTTACAAAGAATCAATCATCTAGTATCTATTAAAGCAGCAGAGCGATCAGCTCGTTACCAAGATCGGATTGAGACTGTCTTAGTAGAAGACCAAAATCCCAAAAATCTCACTCAAGTAATGGGTAGAACTAGGGGTAATCGTTTAACTTTTTTCCCTGGTGATATCGAGGAGTTGAGAGGCAAAATAGTACCAGTCAAAATTACTGAAGTTCGCCCCTTTAGCTTGACGGGAGAGGTGGTTACAGCAGTAACTAGTAAGTAAAAAGTGCTGAAAAAGTTTTCTGTGAAGAAAGGTAGTGGGTAGGGTGTTGATTCTGTAGCCAGCGATCGCAAAATAATTCATGCAAATTTCTTGTTAAAAACTTGAGGGTAAAAAATTAGGGATTGATTAATGGAAATGACTGC
>JASJDF010000334.1 GCA_030065715.1 Xenococcaceae cyanobacterium MO_188.B19
TTTATACGCCCCGTTGTCTAACTGTTGTTCCTCCTCGCGTCTAAAAGAGGCGAGGAGGAACAACTGCGTACATCATGATTAGTTTTGAGTTAGTTTGGTTAGAACCTGATTAGAACGTTCCACAAAAGCTTTCATTCCCTCTGCATCAAAGGCTTTTTGTGCCATTAGTGCTAAATCATAGACGTGAAGACACATCATGTTCACCAATTCGGAAGAACTAGATTTTCCTGATGCATCTACAATTGCACCTTTGTTTAAGTCGAGAATATTTTGAATTAGAGGATGGCTAGTATTGATCATAAGTATATGATCTTCAGGAAATTGCATGGTTTTTTCCTGCATTAAAGCCGTCATTTCTTGCAATCTTCTCATTGCTTCTGGTAGTAGTACCATAGCTGGTGGTGTGCTTTGAGGGTCATCAGATTTGATTGCTTGGGTTTTAATGTTGACTCTAGGTTTGTTGAGTGCTTGCTCGAAGACTTCTTTAATAACTTCACTGCGAGTTTTGTTTGTTGTGGGATCGACTATGTCTTGAGCTTTATCATCTTCTACTAGGGTTTTATCTAGTTCTGAGTCAACACGAGAAAACTTGACATCACTATGTTCTCGCTCCAAGAAAGGAATAAAGTAATTAGTATCAATGAAAGAGTCTAAGAATAGAACTTCTAAACCTTGATTTTTGTATAGTTCTACATAAGTGCCTTGGGTAGAACTATCACTACAGTAGAAAACGCTGTTTTCATGTTTTTCTTTATTTCTGTCTAAATATTCTTGGAGAGTAGTATAGGGTTTAGAACTGGTAGAAGCATTAGTTTTGACATCTTCCCAAGCATCTCCAGAATCAGTTTGTACTTCTACTTTGGGAGCCTCTTCGTTACTAGATGTAGCATCAGGTTGGTGGGTAGTGCGATAGATGATAAAGTCTTCTACTTGTTTGCGGAACTTATCATTTTTCATCGAACCGTATTTAACAAAAGTTCCTACATCTTCCCAACAAGAGATGTATTCATCGCGATTTTCGTTATACAAAGATTTTAGGCGATCGCCGATCTTTTTGGCAATAAAGTCTGCAATACGGCGCACAGTGCGATCATTAGTTAAAGCACTACGAGACACATTAAGAGGAATATCAGGACTATCGATTACACCCCGCAAAGGCATTAGAAAATCAGGGATAATCTCTTCGCAATGATCGCTGACAAAGACCTGATTACAGAATAGTTTCATCTGTCCTTTTGAAACATCTACATCAGGCTTGAGTTTAGGGAAATAGAGAATACCATTGAGTAAAAAAGGGTAATCAGTTTTCAAATGCACCCATAATAATGGGTCTTCTTGGAAAGGATAAAGATAGCGATAAAATTCTAAATAATCATCTTTAGTCAGGTTTTGAGGCGACTCTTTCCATAATGACCGTTGTCTATTTATTTGCTCTCCATCCATGACAATTTTAACAGGCATGAAGTCACAGTAAGTTTTAACTAGCTGTTTTACCCGTTGGACTTCTGCGTATTCTTTTTCTTCGTCTTGGAGAGTTAAAGTTATAGTAGTTCCGACAGTAGTGCGTTCTGAGTCTGTCAGTTCAAATTCTGGAGAACCATCACAACTCCAGTGAACTGCGGTTGCACCTTCTTTATAAGAGAGAGTATCAATTTCTACTTGTTTTGCCACCATAAAGGAAGAGTAGAAACCTAATCCAAAGTGACCAATTAAATCATTAGCAGTTTTTTCATATTTTTCAATAAAGTCTTCTGCACTCGAAAAAGCAACTTGGTTGATATACTTCTTAACTTCTTCTGCTGTCATTCCAATTCCATTATCAGAAACAGAAAGAGTTTTCTTGGTTGAATCAACACTAATAGTAACTTGAGGTTCAGGTACTTCTCCGGTAGCTTCTCCCGCCAAAGATGCCATTTTTAACTTTGAGATAGCATCTACAGAGTTAGAGATTAGTTCTCGCAAGAAAATTTCGTGATCTGTATAGAGAGATTTCTTGATGATGGGAAAGATATTCTCGGTATGGATCGTGATATTACCTTTTTCGAGTACAGCCATAGTTTTTCCGTTGTGCAAGTATGATATATTTTGCTATCTAAATTCTAGTCATTAATTCTGACTGATTCCTGTTTTTTTGACCTTGGCAATTACACTACACTTTGTATTCGGGTTTCCTCACTATTTTGCTAAAAAACCTCATACTTTCTTTAACTGTTGATAACTATAGTATGCTTACTGTTTGATTCGCGAGAATGATTTAGCTTCATGTCCTTTGTGATTAGCTTTTAGTAATTGGTAATTCCTCGCCTATGATTTATGACTGCTAATTAATCAGTATCTTTCTAACCTATTTATCATTTAAAGTGCATATTATTTAATTAAGCAATAAACAGTTAACCTCTCTGCCCGTCCCCCCCTCGCGTCAGCGAACGCTCTCGCCTCGTTATGCCCTAAAGGATTCCCTGTCGGTCTTATCCGCAGGTGTATCCGCGATAGACGAAGCGGTATATCCTTTAGGGCTCCCCCTCAAGCACAACAAGCAACTTAAATGCGTAACAGCTTAACCGAACCTGATTAATTAGAGTTTCTACTACTACTTTTTGTTCGGGCAGAAAACCCTAATATATAGGGGATATTAGCCACACTTACTATCTTTTTCTCACCTCACTAATATAGAAATTGAAGATAAAAGGTAATTCCAAAACCTAACGAATTAATTTAATCAATTAATCAGTTTTTATTCTTTCAAAGGAGACATTGAATATGGCATTAGTAAGATACAATCCTTGGCATGAAATGAGTTCTTTACAACGCCAACTAAATCGCCTTTTTGATGATGCTTTAACTACTGATTCATGGGGTGAATGGAGTAACTTATCTAAAATTCCAGCAGCAGAACTAACTCAAACTGATGAAGCATTACACCTCAAATTAGAAGTTCCTGGCATGGAAGCCAAAGACTTAGATATTCAAGTAATGGCTGATCGGGTTTCTATCAGTGGTGAACGTAAATCTGAAAGTAAATCTGAAGAAAACGGTGCGACTCGTTTATGCAAAGCGGTATCCTTTAGGGCTGAATTCCGTTATGGTAAATTCTCTAGAGTTATTCCTCTACCAGTGAAAATTAAAAATACCAACGTCACAGCAGAATACAAAGACGGAATTCTCCATCTGACTTTACCCAAAGCAGAATCAGAAAAAAATAAAGTAGTCAAAGTCAACTTACCAGAAACTACTGCTTAAGTTTGCTCCAAGGATAAACAAATCTAGGTATCTAGATTAATAGTTAACCCAGTCGCCATAGTTGTGACTGGGTTTTTTTCAATTTTCCCATTTTACAATCTCACCAACTCGAACCATACCACCACTAATTACTTGACCCGAAGCACCCCCACCCCAATTGTTATACAATGCTGCTTTTAAACCTGGTAACACCTCATCCATTCGCTCACAGGGTTTCGTTTCGGTAAAAATTTTCACTTTACATTCACCCAAGATTAAAACTCGTTTACGAGTGTTCTCAAGATTTAAGCCACGCACCATAATATTGGCACGACGTGCAGCAGGATCGATAGTTGCGGATAATTCTTCCATCACTTGCTCCCATACCTCAGCATCAAGAATCGTGACTTGTCTTCTTCCTCCTTGGTTGGCATTTCCTACCAACCCTTTTCCTGCAATCATTTCCGCTTCTTCTACCCGATCCATAGGAGCGCGCTTTCCTCGCTTAATCCATATTGCCTCAACTTGTCCCGTTTCCATATTTATTAAGATAATCCTTGCTATTACTTTTATTATTAGTTCTTAAGTCCAATTCCGATCAATCATGAAAAAAATTAAAGCCATAGTTTCAGGTAAAGTTCAAGGTGTAGGATTCAGAATGTACACTCGCTCTCAGGCTATAAAATTGGGTGTTCGAGGATATGTGCGTAATTTGAGTAATGGAGATGTGGAAATTATCGCAGTAGGAGAAGTGGCAGCGGTAAATGGACTGGTAGAATGGGCTAAATCTGGTTCACCATCCGCTATAGTTAAGAATCTGAAGCTAGATTTGATCAGTGATTTAGAAGAATTTGAAGGTTTTGAAATTCGTTATTAATCGATTCATGCGATCGGCTATATGCTGCTATGCAGTTATATCCATTCGATTGAAAAGTAATGCTACAAATAGATCATGAAAAAAATCATCTTGACTACCAAAGATCAATCCCTCCTTAGCTTACATTGATGATCTTCACAACTTCTTTAAGTTATTGTTTTATTGTTGGAATGGAGTGGTTTAGCTTCAACAAGGGAAGGTGGTTATCATGGTCACTATTAAAACTAATACGAAAAAACAGAAGCACAAACATCTCAAAAGAAAAGAGCGATTTAGCTCTTATATCGATTTAGGAACACCAAAAGTTCCTCTCAATAATAATCGCAGTCAACACAAGGGTGAATTACTTAGTGATTGGGAACACGCTTCATGAACTACTCTAGTTTAGGGAAGCGGTAAGGGGACAATTTGAGGACTCGATGTGCAAAAAATTGTCAACCACTTTGATATATTCTTTGAATTTGTCAGTCGATTAAGGGTTAGGGTATCTGTTTTATAATCGCATCGTAGGGGGAGTTTTCGCTCCAGCCTTGGTGTCAATTTGATGTTCTTGTAACCTGCGTGATTAAGAGTTTTACAGGAGGGCATCTCGAAACTTATGCTGAGAGAGACTCCCTGTTAGGCGGTTGGAGCAATCCTGCTGTGTAACGGAGACTCGTTGAACCAAGTTAAGAATCCTCTAGTACAGCAACCTAAGGAACTTACTGGTGGAACTTTCAACCTGCTTTCTTGTTTTGGGGAAGATTTATGGAATTTTTTGGTAGAAAAAGTAAAACTTATTTACACTTTATTCAGTTTTGTTTAGGTCTAACTTTGTTTCTTTCCTTGAGCTTTATCCCATCAGTTTGGGCTCAATCACCACAACCTGATTCTGTAGCAAAGCAAGTTTATCAGATACTGCCAAACTTACCTTTAGAGAATGAATATATCAGCCAAGAAACAGGGACAGCAGTTTCTAATAATAGTTTACTGAGTCGCTTGATTCGCTATCATCAATACATTAAAAATCGTCCTCTAATTTATCGATTGGATTGGCAGTTGACTTTTGCTGATTATTTAAAAGTAAATGAAACTATGTTTGAAAATCGCTACCCTGGTAATCAAACTTTGACTATAAATCCCCTAGAAAATGACCGTGAAGCGATCGCAAGGTTAACTCGTAATCAAAGAAATCAACTAATAGATACTTTACTAGCAATTTATAATCCTAACTCTGGGTCTTTATCTCCCAAATCACCAGCAAGAGAAAATACCGAAACCCCTTCTCCTATACCTCAAAGAGGCAATGCAGAATTATTACTCCCCTAATTAACTGAGTTAAATAATTGTGTCAAATTAATTGTCTAGTTGAGATAGACAATCGGAATAGAAGAATATCTCAATTTATTAATCAATTATTACTAAATCAAGAGGTTGACTGGAATAGCTACTTTTTATAATATCTTTATATCTTTTTGTCCAATTATTAGTGAAATTAGCTTCAAATGCAGAAAGAATATCTGTGAATTGTTTAGTTAAGATTAAATAACCAATTTGGATAAAAAAGTCGTTACAAGAAGCAGGTTGTTGAATTAGATTTTCTGCTCCATCAATTTGATAAAGCATCACAATGATATTAGCAGTAATATCTCGATAACTATCATATTCATATTCCCATAATGATTCATCCCCAATACAAGATACTTTATCGCCGATCCAAGAACCAAGTAAAGTATGATTATATATTTTACAAAAATGATCTGATTGAGTTAGCAATAAGCAAAAAGCTCTCGCTCCAAGATTATAACCAATACCTGAAAATTTGTTATTACACCCATCAAATCCAATGCTAAAGAGTAATCTTTTATCATGATTAACATATTCAAAATATTCACCCATATACTGTCTAATAATTTATGAATTGATAGTGTTTTGCATTTTATAATTTACGAAACTCATAAGCTCCCATTAAAGCACCCCATATTCCCTTTCCTGTAGGGGGGTCAATTCCTTTATCATAAGTTTTTAACTCTGATTGTGTTACCTCAAAACCAATAAATACTTGATAATTATTTCCTTGATAGTTAAAACTACAAGGAGTTTGAGTAACAGGAATAGTAGAAAAACAATAGTTATTAGGAGATAATAAATTTGTTGTTACTTTAAGAGTACAGTTAGGTAAAAACTCAATATCTTCAGGGATAATATTTGCTAACTTTTTTGGATTACTTCCTCCACCTAAAACTTTAGTAATATCTTTAAACATATAATATTCAATCTCAATAGAATCTCTGTCACGAAGACGCAGAATTCTGGGACGATAGGGTTGGTTAATATTAACTACACTAGCTTGCTCTGCAAACA
>JASJDF010000335.1 GCA_030065715.1 Xenococcaceae cyanobacterium MO_188.B19
ATGCGGATGGCGAGACTCGAACTCGCATGGCGTGAGCCACACGCCCCTCAAGCGTGCGTGTCTACCGATTCCACCACATCCGCGTATCGGCATTAACTAAGATACCATATTTTTCAGAAATCAACACAAAGTAATTTTGACAATCGTCTTGTTTTTTCTTTACTAGAAGCTATATTAGTTCATATTTGTTTGTTTAACTTTATGCTTTTGAGACGATTTCTTAAAAGAAATAGGGATTTTTCCTAGTTGATCCCAGAAAGAGTTAGTCTCACGATCATAGGACATTAAATTGTACTTAACTTGCTAAGGATCGAAAGACACTCTAGACCTTATGGAAGTGGGAATTAATGTCTGAACCTAAATAGCAGAATTTTTACTTGGGGGTTTCAAGTATGAGTAAAAATAGGGTAGAAAACAGCCGTAATGTGGCTCTCGTCGGTCCTTATTCCAGTGGAAAAACTACTTTACTAGAAAGTATTCTATATGTGACCGGCGCAATTAATCGTAAAGGCAATATTAAAGACAAAAATACCGTAGGAGATACCTCTCAAGAAGCACGCGATCGCTCAATGAGTGTAGAAACTTCCGTTGCTAGCACTAATTACAAAGATATTAACTTCACTTTATTAGATTGTCCTGGTTCCGTGGAATTTGCTCAAGAAACCTACAATACCTTAGTAGGTGCGGGATCGGCAATAGTTGTGTGTGAGCCAGTAATGGAAAGAGTCTTAACCCTTGCTCCTTTATTTAAGTTTTTAGATGATTGGGAAATTCCCCACTTAGTATTTATCAATAAGATGGATCGGGCTTCTAGCAATTATATGGAAATTCTCCATGCTCTCAAAGAAGTTTCCAGTCGTCCTCTAGTTCCTCAACAGTATCCAATTTACCAAAATCATAATTGTGTTGGTTATATCGACCTAGTTACCGAGCAGGCTTATCATTATCATCAAGGAAGTCCTGCCGATCCCATACCTTTTCCCGAAAGTTTAGCAGAAGAAGAAAAATTAGCCCGTAACGAAATGCTAGAAACCCTAGCAGATTTCGATGATCATTTATTAGAAGAATTAATTGAAGAAATTGACCCCCCCCAAGATGAAATTCTTCGAGACTTAAAACAAGATTTAAGTGCAGATTTGATCGTACCCGTATTTTTTGGCATGGCAGAACAAGAATATGGAGTACGGGGACTGATTGATGCTTTGGTCAAGGAAGCTCCAGACCCCAACATTACCGCAGCCAGAAGAGGACTCAAAGCCAAACCTGATGGGGATACCCTGGCACAAATCCTCAAAACTTTTTATACTCCCCAAGGAGGCAGACTATCCCTAGTTCGGGTTTGGCAAGGTACTCTAACTGATGGCATGACTCTCAATGGGGTGAGAGTTGGCGGTGTGTATCGTCTTATGGGTAGCAATCAAGAACCTGTACAAAAGGCTGGTGTAGGTGAGATTGTCGCTTTGGGACGGATGGAAAATATTTACACAGGAGATACTTTATCTAATAATACGAAAGATAAGGTTTTTTTGCCTAAAGTCGATCCTATGGCTCCAGTATATGCTTTAGCGATCGCACCTGAAAATCGTCAAGATGAAGTAAAACTTAGTAGTGCTATTACCAAACTTATAGAAGAAGACCCCTCTTTGGGTTGGGAACAACATGGAGATACTCACGAAGTTATTCTTTGGGGACAGGGGGAAATTCATCTACAGGTAGCATTAGCTCGGTTACGTCGTAAGTATAATATGGCAATGAATACCCATCTACCCCGAATTCCTTACAAAGAAACCATCCGTCAATCCCACACTTCTCATGGTCGTTATAAACACCAAAGTGGCGGACATGGAGCTTTTGGAGATGTGTATCTAGAAATTAAACCTTTATCCAGAGGTTCAGGATTTGAATTCCATCAAACTATTGTGGGTGGTGTAGTTCCCAAACAATACATTCCTGGTGTGGAAACAGGAGTTAGAGAATATCTGCAAAAAGGACCTTTAGGATTTCCCGTAGTAGATTTGGATGTTACTCTCAAGGATGGTTCTCATCACTCTGTTGACAGTTCTGAACAAGCCTTTAAACAAGCTGCTCGCATTGCCATGACAGAAGGAATGAAACAATGTCAGCCTGTATTGCTGGAACCAATGCTGCTCATTAGTGTGGCTGCACCTTCTGAATTTACTTCTAAAGTTTTGCAACTATTAAATGGTCGTCGAGGACAAATTCTCGGTTACGAAGCCTTAGACGGTTGGAAAGGTTGGGATAAAGTTGCTGGCTATTTACCTCAAGCCGAAATGCACAACTTTATTATTGAATTGCGCTCTCTAACTTTGGGAGTAGGTTTCTTTAACTGGAAATACGACCACTTACAAGAAGTACCAGACAAATTGACTAATCAAATTTTGGCTACTGCTGGAGCAGAAAGTAAAAGCTAAATAAATCTGTAACAATAATTACGATTTCTTGGGAAATATTACTAGCAGGGTGGGCGTAATTCCCACCCTGTAACGTTTATACCAGTTTGATATCAGATGTTTTTTGGGGAAAATGCTACAGAATTAAGGTAATTTACCTATTTTTATCCTAAACATCAGTTAAGCTTTACGGGTATATTTGTCGAGAGCGTAACTGGTGAGTGTTCTACTATCTGTAATAGTTACATTTTGCTAGTTTTTCGAGCTCGACTTCAATTGTGAGAAATTCACCCATAAGCATGATGGAGTTTACCAAAGATTTTAAGATTCCCGATCCCGTTCCCCAAGAAGGTATCGAGCAAGCCATAAAATTAATGAAGACAGGGCGAATGTATCGCTACAATTTCCATGCAGAATTTGAAGAACCTATAGACCCCTCACAAATAGATGATGAATTAGCAACTGAGGTTGCCAAGTTAGAATATGAATTTAGTCGCTATGTAGAACACAAGTACGCGATCGCAGTAAACTCTTGTGGTAGCGCGCTTTTTATGAGTCTTAAAGCTGCGGGATTACAATATCAAGACAAAGTCTTTACCAATGGATTTACCTTTACCGCCGTTCCCAGTAGTATTGTCCATGCTGGGGGTATTCCGATTTATTTAGAATGCAATTCTCAGTATTTAATTGATGTTGAAGATTTCAAACGTAAAATTCAAGAACACCCCGACGCTAAATATTTTATCGTCTCTCATATGCGTGGTCATGTATCCGACATGGCAACAATTAAACAAATTTGCGATGAGCAAGGAATTTATTTAATTGAAGACTGTGCCCATAGTTTAGGTGCAAAATGGACTGATGGCAATCACGTCGGACACACAGCAAAAATTGCTTGTTTCAGTAGTCAAAGTTATAAAATGTTGAACTCTGGAGAAGGAGGATTTATTGCTACCTCTGACGAGAGAGTTGCAGCCTACTGTATATTGGCTGCTGGTTGTTATGAAAAACTCTACAAAAAACATTTAGCTCGTCCTTTTAATGACACCATATTTGAGGAACTCAAACCCCATGTTCCCAATTTTAGTTTGAGAATGAATAACTTAACTGCTGCGGTTATTAGACCTCAATTGGGAATATTAAACGAGAAAATTCAGCGTTACAAATCACTCTATAATCAACTAAAAAATATTTTGGACACAGTGGAGGGAATTCACATTCCTCCTTCCTTTGATAAGGTAGATCGTGCGCCTGATAGTATGCAATTCAATCTGCTTAACTTTACTAAATCACAAGTAGATCAATTTGTTAAAGATACAGCAGTAAAAGGCTTAAAAATACAAATTTTTGGCAGACTTGATAATGCTCGCTATTTTAAAAATTGGCAGTATTCTTTTACCGAAATGCCAGAGCTTAAACAAACAGAAGAGATCATTTCTTGCGCTTGCGATTTAAGATTGTCTCCTTCTTTTACTACAGAAGATATAGATACTATCGGTCGGATTATTAAGAATGTCATTAACGATATTATTAGTGAAACAAACAAAACTCTTTCTTCTGTGTAGCAAGTTCTGAAACTTTTTAATTTAATTAAAGGGAGTGAGCATTAATGTTCACTCTTTTTTTGACTATCATCTATAACGAATAAGACTAAAGTTATACTATTTCTCGAAAATAACTAGAGAGTAACGGTAATTATTTTTTATTAGAAGAAAAGTCTAAAACATTTACTAAACCCTAGAGTAACAAAACAGGGGTTAAATATAATATTGGCTATATTTTAGCTATTTAGGGCTTGTTGAATAAATAGAGAAGCTATACTAGACAAAAACTGTGAGAGTTTTTAGCTGGAAAAAGTGTAACGGCTTAAGGGTATTTATCTCTCAAAATCCTAGTATTGTGTAACAAGTAGAAAGCAAAACTGAGACATTACTCATTACTCATTACTCATTACTCATTAATTCCCCTCACATAAAACTTTTTCAGCAAACCCTATTTAAAGGTGTTCCCAAAACACTTAGATCGATCGCATGACCCCCAGTAACCAAATAAACTCTATCCGCTTTACTACCAATTTGCCGTAATAAATGTCCTAGGCGATCGCGAAATAATCGTCCTGAAGCATAAGCGGGTACAACTCCCCAACCAGTTTCTTCCCCGACAAAAATTACGCTAGAAGCAGTCATACTCAAACTTTCTTGTAAATTTGTGGTAATCTTCAGCCAAGAGCGATCGCTAGAATCCAGGAAATTTGCTACCCAAGTACCTAAAGAATCAATTAATAAACATTGTTCTTCTAGGCTATTCCGAATAATCCAAGGTAGCTTATAAGGCTCATAGATAGTTTGCCATGTCTTAGGTCTTCTTTGCTGATGTTTAATAATTCTATTTTGCCACTCAATATCCATAGGGTTATTCATAGCAGTAGCAATATACACTACAGATTGCTCGCTTTGCTCTGCTAGAGTTTCCGCCCATTCGCTTTTACCAGAACGAGAGGCTCCAGTCACTAAAATAACAGTTTTTTCCCAAGGATTTGATACAATCGAATTCATCTGAAAAGCTTTGTCTGGTCAGGAAAGATATATATTGATATATATCTTTTTTAATTACAAAACTTGTAATAATTAATAGAGGCTATTCAAGACCCACGTTATCAGTTTTTTTAGCTTGTGAGCCAATATGGTTTTAACAAAAAAATTTATAAATTCAATTTTGGCTTTTTTAACTATAGACTCTCAACAATCCTCCCTATATGACTAACTCAAGCTCCAAGATTCCCGTATCTGTCCTAATTCCTGCCAAAAACGAAGAATTGAATTTACCAGCTTGCTTAGAAAGTGTGGCAATAGCTGATGAAATTTTCGTTGTCGATTCCCAAAGTGAAGACCGATCTTCAGAAATCGCAGCAAATTATGGGGCAAAAGTAGTCCAATTTCATTTTAATGGTCGTTGGCCCAAAAAAAAGAATTGGTCTTTAGAAAATTTACCTTTCCGAAATGATTGGGTATTGATCGTTGACTGCGACGAAAGAATTACTCCAGAATTATGGTCAGAAATTGCTACAGCAATCCAAAATCCTGAATATCAGGGATATTATCTAAATCGTAAAGTTTTTTTCTTGGGTAAATGGATTCGATTTGGGGGAAAATATCCTGATTGGAATCTGCGTCTATTTCAGCATAAATGTGGTCGTTACGAAAATTTGGGGACGGAAGATATTGCCAATACTGGAGATAATGAAGTCCATGAACACGTAATTTTAGGAGGTAGAGTCGGCTATCTCAAAGAAGATATGCTTCATATCGATTTCCGAGATATTTATGAGTGGTTAGCTCGGCATAATCGTTATTCCAATTGGGAAGCGCGGGTTTATTACAATATTCTTGCTGGAAAAGATGAAAACGAAACAATTGAAGCTAACTTATTTGGTAATGCGGTACAGCGTAAACGCTTCTTAAAGAAAATTTGGGTTAGACTACCCTTCAAACCTTTATTAAGATTTATTTTGTTTTATATAATTCGTTTGGGCTTCTTAGACGGGAGAGCTGGCTATATTTATGGTCGTCTTTTAAGTCAATATGAATATCAAATTGGAGTTAAACTTTATGAGTTACAAAAATTTGGGGGACAATTAAACGTTGCTACTAATTCTGAGACAGATGCTACTAATAATTCCGTTGCAGAAAAAGTGAAGTTATCACAATAAATAAAGATAAATGAATCCAGAGATTATCTTAGATAAACCATCACTAATTGATTTAACCAAGTACGATCAATCCCATTTTGATCGAGGTAAGCCCCAGTGGTTTATTGTAATCTGGTGGTTCATTCAAGGTATAGCTTTTCCTCTAAGTCTCCATAATTTTAGTAGTTTTCGTTGTTGGCTATTGCGATTATTTGGCGCAAAAATTGGTAAAGGTGTAGTAATTCGCCCTTCTGCACGCGTTACCTATCCTTGGAAAGTTTCTATTGGAGATTACAGTTGGATTGGCGAAGATGTTGTACTCTACAGTCTAGACGC
>JASJDF010000008.1 GCA_030065715.1 Xenococcaceae cyanobacterium MO_188.B19
CCACCAGGCAAAGCCTGTGGATGCTTGGTCACGTCCGCCTCCAAATGAAGGATTAGAGAGCGTTACCACGTGGAAGTACCTCCTCTGGGAATTCAAAGTTTTCGTGGGGTTGGTCTTGAGTAGCCATCCAAGCTCTGAGACCTTCATTCAATAGAATGTTTTTGGTGTAGAAAGTCTCAAACTCAGGGTCTTCTGCTGCTCTCAATTCTTGAGATACGAAGTCATAAGCCCGTAAGTTTAGAGCAATTCCAATAATACCGATAGATGCCATCCATAACCCTGTTACAGGTACAAATAGCATGAAGAAGTGCAACCAACGTTTGTTGGAGAAAGCAATACCGAAAATCTGTGACCAGAAACGGTTAGCAGTTACCATACTGTAGGTTTCTTCTGCTTGAGTCGGCTCAAATGCGCGGAAAGTATTAGCTGCTCCGTCGCCATCTTCAAACAGAGTGTTTTCTACTGTAGCACCGTGAATTGCACAAAGTAAGGCACCGCCTAAAACTCCTGCTACTCCCATCATGTGGAAGGGGTTAAGAGTGAAGTTGTGGAATCCTTGTACAAACAGGATGAAACGGAAGATTCCCGCTACTCCTAAACTAGGTCCAAAGAACCAGCTAGACTGTCCTAAAGGATAGAGTAAGAATACACTTACGAATACCGCAATAGGAGCAGAGAAAGCAATAGCGTTATAAGGACGAATGCCTACCAGACGAGCAATCTCAAACTGACGTAGCATGAATCCAATCAGTGCAAATGCACCATGGAGAGCGACAAAGGGCCACAATCCACCGATTTGACACCAACGAGCAAAGTTCCAACCCGCTTCAGGACCCCAGAGAAAGAGTAGGGAATGTCCCATACTATCTGCGGGGGAAGATACCGCTACAGTTAAAAAGTTAGCTCCTTCGAGGTAAGAGCTTGCTAAACCGTGGGTGTACCAAGATGTAACAAAAGATGTTCCTGTGAGCCAACCACCAATGGCGAGGTAAGCACAGGGAAATAATAGGATGCCCGACCATCCGACAAATACAAATCTATCGCGTTTTAACCAGTCATCGAGAGCGTCAAACCACCCTCTTTCTGCTGGTGCACGTCCTACTGCTATGGTCATGTAATAATCTCCAAGTAGCTATAAGTAAAATTATTTATTGCTAGTATTTATGGCTTGCTTACTGCATAAAATGAGACCAGTTAAGATTTTATTAAGCCAATAATGAGAAAAGTTTACTTTTCTTTACTTATATCATAATAGGAGAAATTGGAATTAATTTCCAGAGTAATTCTAAATAAAAGCTAAAATTTGTTAGACAAGATACATAAACTGATGATTGTCCCTTCAACCAAAGTTCTAATTTTCGATTTAAACGAGCTATCGAGTAGAATCTAAAAGGTCATCGACTTATCAGGAAAAAAATAACCAATTAGTATGTACACTATTGATATCGTTGTAAGAAACACCGCTTTACCAGTTTCCATTGACAGAAAAGAAGCTGATGATGCAGAAAAAGTTTACCAACAGATACTATCTGCGATGAATTCTGAGCAACTTCAAGTACTGGAGCTAACTTGCGAAAAACAAGAAGGCAAAAAAGTTGCTGTTGTTAGTACCGCGATCGCTGCTGTGATAGTATCTCAAAAATCGGGTGGTACTGCTGCTGGTCGTAGTGCAGGATTTTTTAGCACTGCTAATGCTGAATCATCATGACACCCCATGAAAAATCAGACCGCTCACCAGCCATTACAGTCGATCAGATTTGTTTTGGCTGGTCAGGGGACAAATCCGTACTAAACAATTGTTCTTTGCAAGTTCCCAAAGGGGAATTTTGGATGCTTTTGGGCAATAATGGCAGTGGTAAATCTACACTGTTGAGATTGTTAGCTGGATTAATTACCCCCCATTCGGGTAGAGTAGCAATCCACTCCCCCTTTGGGTTTGTTTTCCAAAATCCAGATCAGCAATTAGTTATGCCTACGGTTGGTGCTGATATTGCTTTTGGCTTAGTCAAAGAACACTTAAGTTATGTGGAAGTCAAAGAGCGTGTACGAGAAGCTTTGTCGGCGGTTAATTTACTGGAATTAGAACGCAGACCAATTTACGCTCTTAGCGGGGGACAAAAGCAGCGTATTGCGATCGCTGGAGCTTTGGCGCGTCATTGTGAAGTAATTTTATTCGATGAACCCACAGCTTTACTCGATCCAGACACTCAAATTGAGTTGGTTGAACAAGTACAAAACTTAGTTAAAGTTCGGGGTTTAACTGCCCTTTGGGTGACTCATCGTCTAGAAGAATTAGATTATTGTGACGGAGCATTTCTCCTCCAAGATGGCAAAGTGGTTGCTCAAGGGGAACCTCAAGCCCTGAAAGCTCAGGTTCTAGCAACAGAATCTCAATAAAATTAAACTTTTATTAACAATCTTACTTACAATGGAGAAATAATTATTTTTGCTCCATAGTACATAAATGCCATGTCTGCCCCACCTTATCAGGCGTTGCTATTAGTTGATGGTTACAACATCATCGGTAGCTGGTCTGACCTCAAGAAAAGTCGCGATCGCCACGGACTAGAAGCAGCTAGGGAGATGCTGATAGAATCCCTAATTAACTATTCTCCGATGGTTTCTTATCGAACCCAGATCGTATTTGATGCTCATTATCAAAACACTCCTAGTTATGTTCGAGACTATACTGCTCTAGTCTCCGTTTATTTTACTAGTTTTGCTGAAACAGCAGACACCTATATCGAAAAATTTTGTGCTGGTTTAAAGCGTAATCCCTACCCCAAAGAATTTGCTCGTCTCATTGTAGCAACTAGCGATCGCGCTCAAAGACTAACTGTAACAGGTTATGGTGCAGAATGTATTTCTGCTCAAAGACTGGCAGGAGAAGTAGAACTTACTGCTCGCAGAATGCAACGCCAAAAACGACCCGCTAAAAAATCGTCGGGTCGTTTTTTATTTCATTCTCTCGATCCTGTCGCCCAAAAGCGTCTTCGACAGTTAAGACAAGGTAAAAGGTAACAATTAATATTGATAATATTAAGTCTGAAATATGACAAGCTTAACTGCGACAAGATTGTAAGCAGTCATCAAAAGTCACTTATTTTTACTACTAATTACTTATTTTTACTAATAAATATAAGCTCTAAACATTTTACAAGAGTTCTGATTAAACCCTCAGAACTCCTTTGCCTTGAGAACTTTTCTTTATTTCAATCCAGGCTAATTAAGGCACGTCTCTTAATATCCTACCGCAATCTTATCTTTTCTGTTACAGGTTTGTCACTTTCCCCATCTTAGGATGAAGAAAAGTTACAGATGGGCTTTAGAGAGCTCAAACTCTCTGCCATCTTCTTATATTTCTACCTTCCTTTTTATTATTTTATTTCTTTAACTATTCGATAGCTTCTAATGATTACTACTCTTCCCTGGTTAACGATAATAACCCTATTCCCGCTTCTTGCATCATTAGCAATTCCTTTTTTACCAGATAAAGAAGGTAAAACCGTTCGCTGGTATGCTCTTGGAGTAGGTTTTATTGATTTAGTCTTAATTACTTTTGTTTCCTGGTATTGTTACGATTTTCATAGTTCTGCATTTCAGTTAGTAGAAAGTTACTCTTGGCTACCACAGTTAGGAGTGAACTGGTCATTAGGTGCTGATGACTTATCTTGGCCCTTGGTTTTACTAACTGGTCTAGTTAATACAGTATCAATCTTTGCTGCCTGGCAAGTGAAAAAGAAACCCCGTTTATTTTACTTCCTAGTGTTAGCTATGTATAGCGCACAGATTGGGGTATTTCTTGCCAAAGATATGTTTTTATTCTTCCTAATGTGGGAATTAGAATTAGTACCTGTATATTTATTAATCTCAATTTGGGGTGGTCCCAAACGTCGCTATGCAGCAACTAAATTCATTCTTTACACTGCATTAGCTTCTATCTTTATTCTAGTTGCAGCTTTAGGAATGGCTTTCTCTGGTGATACATTCACCTTCGATATGGAAGCTTTAAGCCTCAAACACTACTCTTTAGGATTTGAATTACTGGCTTACACTGGGTTCTTAATTGCCTTTGGCGTTAAGCTACCTATCTTTCCCTTTCATACCTGGTTGCCAGATGCCCACGGTGAAGCTTCTGCCCCAATCTCCATGATTTTAGCGGGAGTACTCTTAAAAATGGGAGGTTATGCCCTCATTCGGATGAATATAGAGATGCTTCCCCATGCCCACGTCTATTTTGCTCCTGTATTAGTTGTGTTGGGAGTAGTCAATATAGTCTATGGCGCGATCGCAGCTTTTGGACAAACCAACCTCAAGCGACGCATGGCATACTCTTCTATCTCCCACATGGGTTTTGTCCTAATTGGTATCGCTTGTTTCAACGAGCTAGGTATGAGTGGTGCTATGTTACAGATGCTTTCTCACGGTTTGATTGCAGCTAGTATCTTCTTCCTTTGTGGAGTAGCTTACGACCGCACTCATACCCTTTGGATTGATGAAATGGGAGGATTGGCGCAAAAAATGCCTAAAACCTTCGCTTTGTTCACCGCTGCTGCCTTAGCTTCTTTGGCTCTCCCTGGAATGAGTGGATTTGTTGCAGAAATCAGTACTTTCTTAGGCTTAACCAGCAGTGATGCTTACAGTACCAGCTTTAAAGCTGTAGTAGTCATCCTATCAGCAGTAGGAATAATTATGACTCCTATCTATCTGCTATCAACTCTCAGAGAACTTTTCTACGGCAAAGAAAACTCTTTCTTATCCACTCAAAATATAACTTGGACAGATGCTAACCCCAGAGAAATATTCATTACTGCTTCTCTTGTAATACCCATCATTGCTATTGGATTTTATCCCAAACTAGCGACTCAAACTTATGATGTAAAAACCACAGAAGTTGCTGAATATTCCCGTCAAGTGTTAGCTCAAACCTTAGAAAACTCAGATTTCTATGCATCCAATCAATCTAAGATTGCACCCCAAATTTCACAATCTGAAACTCTTGGTTCAATCATTAGCATTAATAAATAGGAAACTTTAAATGTTTGAGATTTGGCACTAAAACTAAATCCAAGACCGAGAAGGTAGGCAAAAAATACCAAGAATAAATCTTGGTTCTACCTTCATCTTTTGCTATTAAATCACAGACAGTTTAAATGGTTATCAGTTAAAACGGATACTATAGTTATCATCTAAAACATAGATTTTTTATGAGTTCATCACCTTTATCTTTTTCAATACCACCTTTATATAGTAGTTTCCTTCCTCGATTTTCCAAGTTGGCAAGTGTTAGTATTCTCTCTAACATGATGGTGCCTTTGGCAGGGATTTGTGACACTGCTTTTTTGGGTCATTTAGCAGACATTCGGCATTTAGCAGGAGTAATTCTGGGGAGTATCTTATTTGATTATCTCTACAGAATTTTAAAGTTTTTCCGCAATAGCACCAACGCTATTACTTCCCAAGCGGTGGGAGAAGAAGACAATAAAGGGATTTTGCTGGCAGTTTTGAGAAGTGGCTTAGTAGCTCTAATTATTGCTATTGCTATTTTAGTTTTGCAATATCCGATTCAGAAATTTGGCTTTGCCATTCTTTCAGGCTCTCCAGATATTGAAGCTTTTGGAATTGACTATTTCAATGCTCGCATTTGGGGCGCACCAGCCGTTTTACTCAACTTTGTTTTAATTGGTTGGTTTTTAGGAAGAGAAAAAAGCTCTTTGGTATTAGCGATTTCCTTAGTTGGTAACGGCTCAAATGTAATTTTAGATTACATCATGATCAATAGATGGGGTTGGGAAAGCATGGGTGCAGGGCTTGCCACAGCTTTGAGTCAATACCTAGCTCTGTTAGTTGCGATTGTTGGAGTTGCTGTTAGCATCAATTGGCGAGTATTACCCTCAGCCTTGAAAGAAGTTTTAGACTGGGAAGCTCTTAGATCTACTGTAATTCTTAAAGGAAATATCTTAGTTCGTTATATAGCAATGATTACTGCTTATTCCATTTTTACCAATCTCAGTGCAGGAATGGGAACAGAAGTAGTTGCAGTCAACGGATTAATACTTCAGATTGTGCTTTTGAGTCAATTTACAGTAAATGGCATTGGACTGACTACTCAAACCTTAATTGGTAACTTCAAAGGTAAAGGTGAGACAGAAAAAATGATGCCCTTACTAACTGTGTCTATGTTCACCAGCTTAGTGATTTCCTTGCTATTTGCACTAATATCTATCTTATTTCCTGAAACAATTTTTAGTTGGTTTACCAATCACGATAATATTAGCCAATCTGCCATTTCCTACATAACTTGGCTACTACCCCTTCTAGCTTGTGGTGCTGGAGCTTTTATTTTAGAAGGATATGTAATTGGGCTCAAAGAAAGTGCCCAGCTAAGAAATTCGGCATTGATTGCTTTAGGGTTCGGATTTACTCCTGTAGCTTGGATTGCTTGGCATTTTCAAAGTAGTCATTTGCTTTGGTTATCTCTTACCTTATATATGGCAACACTAGGAATTTCTCTTGGGGTCAAAATATTTGGTATATCTGATAACAAAAACCTTAATTTACAATCTTGAATAATAAAAAAGCATCATATCAAACAAGAATAAATTCTTAGATAATCTGTAGAATTTCCTCTTGATAAGGACGGTTGAACATCCGTCCTTAAATGCTATTTATATTTTCCTTTTTGTTGTTTTTCTTTTTATTCATTTTTACAACTTATATTATTTAATAATTCTAAATTTGATATTATGCTTTCACAAATTGTTGCTCCTTTAGTAGATACACAAATTCGCCGATTAGCCAATTCTCAAGCGACTTATTCTACCCTAATCGAAACTGTTGCTAAGTGGCTGAGTTATCTAGGAGTCAAAGCTCAAGTTACCCATTTAACTCATCAATCTGGACAAATTCACATTTCCCTTACTGTGAATAAACCCCATACTTGTAGTTCCTATCACTGGCAGCAAATCTTGGATAATCTTGATCGACAACAAGTCACTTCTTGTCTAAATTGCTATGATCAGATTTCTTCTGGTCAACGAAGCAAATTACAGAGACTATTCGCTTATTTGATTCAGAATAGTGAACTTATTAATAAACATAATTCTAACGCCCTTTCTAATTTCCTTTATGAGTTAAATTTGGACGAATTGATGATTCTGGGAATCAGATGCGCCCTGAAAGTCCCTCAACCAATAGAAAGACTACTAAGAGAACTAGACCCTGATGTAGTGGCTTTAGCTATACCTCAAGCCATGAAAATAGCTCTTTCTGATGAAAAACTCAATCAAGAAGCTGAAACTACAATTAACGCTATGTTAAAGATAGCAAAATCTAGTAATAATAGTACTTTTGCTTTGAATAAGCCAGGAAATATATCCAGTCATATTTTGCACTAAGCTTTCAAGTTATCTTTTAACAAAAGCAATACGAGCCGAGATTACATCGGCTCATAATAATTATTTTTCTCTATAATATCTAGTTTTATTGAACAGTTAAATACTTTAATTTGCAGAGTTGGAGGTGGGAGATAAAGGCAAATGGTATTAGTATTTAGTTGATTTTCAGTAACCTATATCAACAGGATTTGCTATTAAGCGAAATGTACATTTTGTGAAGTCAATTTTAGGCATTGTTTAGTTGGTTTTAGGACATTTAGATTAGTGATGTTAGTGAATTTAAATTCAGGACAATTGCGTCGCATTTGCTTGATGAGGTCGTTTCCTGGTCCAACTTCAACTATTTCTTTGATGCCTTGTGTAGCAAGCAAAAGAGATATGGCTCGCCACCTTACTGGCTGATACATTTGTTGAATTAAGCTATTTTTTAAACGAGCTACATCTAGTATAGGAACTAGTTCGGTACTAGACATCACAGGAATTTTTAGTTGGTTAAAGGGTACGGATTCTAAAATTTCTTGAAACTCCGCTGCTGCCTCAGCCATTAAGGGAGTATGAAAAGCACAACTTACTTTTAATGGAATAGTCCGTTTAACTTCGACTTTAGCTAGCAAAGATTCTATTCCTCTGAGAGTTCCTGAAATGATGGCGATACTCAAATCGTCATTCATCAGCCACACATTAGGGGTATGACTAATTTGTACTTTAAGTTTTTCTATATTAGAACCAATCAAAGCCACCATTCTCCCTTGAGGAGACTGATCCATCAATTCTGCTCGTCGCTTGATTAAATGTAGTCCTGTTTCAAAATCGAAGGCTCCTGCAGTATAACTAGCTGGATATTCTCCCAAGCTATAGCCAGCTACGAGACAGGGTTGATATCCTTGTTTGATAATTAACTCAGCTAGAAGTGACTCTATTACATATAGACAAGGTTGAGTGTAAAGGGTACGAGATAGTTTGTCTGAGTCCTGACAAACTTCTGTAATAGACCAGCCCAAGATTTCTTTAGCTTGTTTAAACTTGGCTCTAGCAAAGGGATAAGCTAGTAAATCTAATCCCATACCAGGCTTTTGAGAACTTTGTCCTGGAAATACCCAAGCAGTATTATTTTTAATTTTTTGAATCGGTAAATTCAGCATCATTAATGTTATAAGATTTTATAAAAAATTCGATTATATTAAGTTTTAAAGAAGAGGCAATAATATATAGCTAATGACTCTTTTAAAATGGTTAGATTAGTTTAATAATATATGGTCTTAGAAATAATATTTTCTGATAGATATTTAGGCTTAGATATATATTATTTTATTTTTTGAATAAATTTGTCAACTTCATAATAAATATATATTTTTTTTTAATTTGTTGTTATTACTTTGTTTTTTCGATTAATTATGATAAATGATATGTATTAAGATAAAGTTATAATGTCAAAAAATATAGATAAGTGTTATTCCTGAACAGTCTGAGATTCAAAATGCCAGTAATGGTTTTACTAGGCGTTATTCCATCAATGTTGGCGGCGCTTTTTGTAGCTAGTCATCACGCTGATAAAGAACTGCGACGAGATGCTGAAGAAAATATAGCTTTTAAAGCTAAAATTTTGGCTAATACTGTTTATTGGTGGGATCAAATGAATGTTTTGACCCTTAAACAACTGAGTCAGCAAAGCGATGTCATCAGTATGGATGAGGATAAACAAGAAGCAGTCCTAAAAAATTTGGTTAAAACCCATGACAATCTCTATATAGCTAGTACAACAGATCGAGACGGGTTTAATTTAGCTCGGAGTGATGGTGGAAAACCTCTCTATTATGGCGATCGCCACTGGTTTTTAGGAGCTAGAGCTGGAAAAGAAATTACCTATCAAACTCTAATTAGTCGTAGCATTAGAAAACCAGCTATCTGTATGGGAGCGCCAATTCGCGAAACCCCTGGGGAAGTGGCTGGTGTCATGATGATGTGTAGCGAGCTTTCCGCGTTGGCTGAGCAAATTGGTCAACTTAAGTTTGGGAAAACAGGTTATGCTGTTTTAGTAGATAATACTGGTAAAGTGTTAGCTCACCCTAATCCAGCTTTCATCTCTGGAGAACAACTAACAGATTCTAGTGAATATGCACCAATCAAAAAGGTATTAGAAGGTCGGGACGGATTTTTTGCCTTTAAAGACAAAGGAATCAAGTGGGTTTCCTATGGAATTTCCTTAGATAATGGCTGGAATGTTGCCATTTTGCAGCAAGAAACTGAGTTTCTTCAAAATGAACAAGAGTTCCAGAGGATGGCATATTTAGTTTCCTCAGTGGCAGTGCTAGCAGTAATTGGCTTAACTTTACTTTTGGCTAATCATCTAATTAAACCGATTAGTGAATTGACCACAGCTGCGAAAGCAATATCTAATGGTCAATTGGATAGGAGAGTAGAGATTAAGCGAGAAGATGAGCTTGGTTCTCTTGCCACATCTTTTAATCAGATGGCAAAGCGGTTGAAAATTTCCTTTAAGGAATTAGAACATCGGGTTAGAAAACGGACTGCTGAACTGAACAAAGCTAAAGAAACTGCGGAAAATGCCAATCAAACTAAGGATCGATTCTTGGCTCGCATCAGTCATGAGTTGCGTTCTCCCCTCAATAGTATTATTAGCTACGCCACCATATTGCAGGATAAACCCGACTTGATGTCCAATCAAGTCAAAGGATTAAACGTCATTCGAGAAAGTAGTATTCATCTACTTAACTTAATTGAGGACATATTAGATTTTTCTAAGGTTAAAGTCGGCAAAATAGAGATCAATCCTGTCTACTTGCATTGGCAGTCTTTCCTAGATGGCATAGTGGGAATGGTTGAAATGTGGGCAAAAGACAAGCAAATTCGGTTTGAGTATGAAGTTGTTGGGAATATTGCAACAGGTCTTTGGGCTGATGAGAAAAGACTCAGACAAGTACTGATTAATCTCTTAAATAATGCCATTAAATTCACTCAGGAAGGCAAAGTAACCCTCAAAGTTAGTGTAATCGATGAAACCCAAGATGTTTATAATGTTGAACGTCCTATTTCTCATCAAAAACTCCGCTTTGAAGTAATTGATACAGGGATTGGAATCAGCCCTAACAATATCGAAAAAATTTTCCAGCCTTTTGAACAAGTTAGTACTGTTGAGAACAATGTACATGGAGTTGGTTTGGGCTTAGCTATCAGTAACCAAATAATTTCTATGATGGGAAGTCAAATCAAAGTCAAAAGCCAAGTGGGTGTTGGTTCTATATTTTCCTTTGACATCAACTTGCCTGTTTCAGAAATGAACTCAGAACCTACTTCCCTCCCATCATTAGAAGGTGATACTACAGTGCCAGTACTAAGCCTTGGAGACCGCAAGTATAAGGTTCTGTTAGTAGATGATAAAGAGGAAAATCACCTAGCTCTGATTCGTATACTGGAGCCTTTAGGCTTTGAAGTAATTTCTGTAACCAATGGTCAGCAAGCAATAGAAATAGCTTCTTCGATCAATCCTGATTTAGTTTTGCTGGATCTATTTATGCCAGTTAAGACTGGGTTTACCTTAGTTAGAGAGCTTAGACAAATACCAAAATATAAGACTATTCCCCTGATCTTAGTATCTGCTAGTAGCTATGAAGTAGTAAGGAAAGCCAGTCAGCACCTTGGTTGTGAAGCATTCTTGACTAAGCCTATCGACGAAAACAAATTACTAGCTTTGTTAAAACAATATGGTTTATTGTCAAATAGCGCGACTTTTTAGAAGAGGGAAGTTGTACTGATTATATTTCAGACACTTGTGTTGGGTTACAGTATGGTTTAACCCAACTTATTAGCGAGTTTCTTAAGAAAAGATATTCGTTAAAATTGCTTTAAGATATCCTAACTGACCATAGGCATAAATCAGATTATCAAAGCGCAAAGCTGGATTGTTGATATATTTTAGGCTTTTGTATAGTCCCCGAATCATTCTTTCTCCTCCTCGGTTAAATTGACCAATCCCAGTATTCCCTGCTAAAGCTTCTCGATAGTATTCACTTACTCCTTGCCACCAACTACGACTGATAAACCAACTAGGTTTAAGTCTTTCTGGTGCGACATTATGGGCTGCTAGAGCTTGGGGTAAATATGCTACTTGCCATTTGTTTTTCAGAGCTAACTCTGTCATCAATAACTCTTCATTAGAAAGTAAGTTTTTGCCTACCCTGCCTAAATTGGGGTCAAAACCTCCTACTTCATCCAGAAAGGTTTGCCGAATGGCATAATTTAGCCCTCTAGGAGTAAGGTTGGGATTTTCGATATATACTACTTCTTCTCCTAAATCGTAAGCTCCCAAGCTACCTGTCATCGATTCTGAAATCCAATTGGGTAGGGTTTTTCCTGCTGGTAATAAGAGAGTTACTTTGCCTCCTGCGATCGCAAGATTGTTATTATCTTGAAAGGCTTGAATAATAATCTTGAGCCATTGGGGAGAAGCCTCTGCATCATCATCTAGGTAAGCCAATAGGGGGGAGTTGGCTTCTTTTGCTCCTCGATTACGGGCTACAGATAAGCCCAATTCAGGCTCATAAAAATATTTAAGAGGGGTATTCGTTAATCTTGATTCTACGACTTGCCGAGTATTGTCGGTAGAACCGTTATCAATCACTAAAATTTCATAGTTATCTATATTTTGATTTAAGAGACTATCAATGGCAGCACCTAAATACTGATCGCGATTATGAGTGCAAATAATAGCAGCTATATCTGGCATAATGTGAGCTTAGTTTGAACAGTAAGCTTAAAAATAGTTTAATAATTCTTACAATCTTTGTATTTTATCGATCAAGAAGGATTTATCTGCAATATTGAGTTGAAAATCATGGATTGTAAAAAATAGTTATGGCTGAACTCGATCCCCGTTCACCAGAGAGACTTCGTCCTCATAGTTTTCAGTTAGATTTTACTTCAACTCCCCTAGCCTCAGTTCTTACTACCAGTGGTAATACTAAAGTGTTATGTACAGTAAGTGTGGAAATGGGAGTACCTAGATTTCTCATGAATAGTGGACAAGGTTGGTTGACCGCAGAATATCGGATGTTACCTGGTGCAACTGCACCTCGTCATCGTCGAGAATATTTAAAATTATCAGGACGAACCCAAGAAATTCAAAGATTGATTGGTCGTAGTCTCAGAGCCAGTATTGATTTAAAGGCTTTGGGAGAAAGAACAATTACCATTGATACAGATGTAATTCAAGCTGATGCTGGTACTCGTACTGCTGCAATTACAGGGGGTTATGTAGCTTTAGCTCATGGTATCCAAAAACTCCAACAGCGAGGGGAAATTACTAGCTCTCCTCTATTGAAGCCTGTAGCTGCCATATCTGTGGGATTAATTGAAGGGGAAGCTTTCCTCGATCTCAATTATGCTGAAGATGTAGCTGCAGATGTAGATTTTAATGTGGTCATGAATGGTGATTTAGAACTAATTGAAGTACAAGGAACAGCAGAATTAGGAAGTTTTTCCCGTTCTCAAATGAATCAGATGTTAGATTTGGCAGAAATGGGCATCACAAAGTTACTGAAATCACAGCAAAAAGCTTTGACATATAACAATTAAGATTTACTATTAATCACTGCAAGCATAATTTTATTCATGCTCCCACGACATGGCAATTAAAAGATCGTCCCAAGAAGATAAACCTCCCAGGAAAAAAAATACCTCTTCCGTTAATCAGGCAAATCAAAAACAAAATTTGCTATCAGCAAAATTAACAGCAACGGAAACTGAAAATAATGAAGAGGGGATTCGTCCCCACAAACTGGCTGATTATATTGGACAGAAAGAATTAAAACAAATTCTTAATATTGCGATCGCAGCAGCCAAAGGCAGACAAGAGCCTTTAGACCATTTATTACTTTATGGTCCTCCTGGATTGGGAAAAACCACTATGTCCCTGATTTTAGCCAGTGAAATGGAAGTAAACTGCAAAATCACCGCAGCACCAGCTTTAGAGCGTCCTAGGGACATTACAGGGCTTTTAATTGGTTTAAAACCAGGCGATATTCTATTTATTGATGAAATTCACCGTCTGAATCGTATGGCAGAAGAGCTACTGTATCCTGCCATGGAAGATTATCGTCTTGATATTACTATGGGTAAAGGTCAGAGTGCCAAAATTCGCAGTATTAAATTACCTCCTTTTACCCTGGTGGGTGCCACAACTAAAGTCGGTTCTTTGACTTCTCCTTTACGCGATCGCTTCGGTTTGATTCAAAGACTACGGTTTTACGAAGTAGATGAACTGACCCTGATTGTGCAACGTACCGCAGCCATTCTGCAAGTGGCAGTTACTGATAATGGAGCAGCAGAAATCGCCCGTCGTTCCCGTGGTACACCTCGTATTGCCAATCGCCTATTAAAAAGAGTTAGAGATTACGCTCAAGTAAAAAAAATCCCTACTATTGACCAATCCTTAGCAGGGGAAGCTCTAGATCTTTTCAATGTAGATCAACGGGGTCTTGATTGGACAGACAGATTAGTTTTAACTACCACCATTGAACAGTTTGGTGGAGGTCCTGTGGGCTTAGAAGCGATCGCAGCAGCTACGGGAGAAGATGCCAAAACTATTGAAGAAGTTTATGAGCCTTATTTGCTACAAATTGGCTATCTAAATCGCACCCATAGGGGAAGGATAGTCACCAAAGCAGCCTATGAACATCTAGGAAAAACTAAGCTTTAGAGCCAGTCTCTTGATCTGAAAAATATAGTAGATTTGCTCAAATTCCATTTATATGACAATTCGTAGCCGATTAGAACCATTTTCTTTACCAGGGCTATTTCAAGTAATCGAAGGCAGAAATAAGTCTGGTCGATTAATGGTTAAAACCCAGTCTCCAAAGCAACCATCCCAATTAAGGGGCGTATATGTAGTATGGTTTCAAGATGGTTATATTATTGCTGTTAGCGATCGCCTTAACTATCGGGGTTTAATTGAACTTATTGAAAGACTCAATTATTTAAGCCCTGTAGTTACCCAAAAACTTAGAACTCTATGTCCTCCTGGAGTTCCTTTAGGAGTATATCTTAGTAGAAACAGACTCTTAACCAAAGAAAAGCTTAATTTCATCTTTCAATTACAATTGCATCAACTTTATAACTTGTTTGAGCTAGAATCAGGTCAGTTTCAATTTGATGAGTCCTTTGAGCTAAAAGACAAATTGTTTACCATTCCCTGGTTAGAAATGACAGGACATCGCATCAGAACTATTCAGGCTGCTATGTATGCCCTGAGACTGACAGAAAATTGGCAAACATTTCAAGACTATCTACCAGCACCAATTTCAGGGATACGCGCTCTAGTAAAACAGCCAAGAGTTAAGCTATTATCTCTAGAAAGAGCAATCTGGAATCAAGCAGATGGCAACACTTCCTTAAATGAAATTGCTTTCAACAGTCAACAATCGATTCAAGCAACCCAAGTAACTGCCCTGCGTCTGATACTTTTAGGATTATTGGAAGAAACGTTTATCCGAGACAAAAATTCTGATGATTTTTCCTGATATAGGCTACAATTCTGATCGCTAAGAAGTTACGAAGAAATTATTATGAGTGACCCTAAAAATCCTGCCTTATCCCAAGAACCACGTTATGAACCAGCTATTGTAATTCCTCTAAAACAGGAAGCTTCTCTTTTAGACTGGTTAGAAGCTAATGATCGCCTTTTACCTAGGGAACCCCAAGAAAAAGAGAAAGTTGATCCTGCTGATGAAATGGATGAGCTTTTGGATGGAGAGGAAGATTTTGATGAAGATGATGAAGATTAACACTAATTAAGTAATAACTAATAAGTAAGTGGATAGTAAATCAATTTCTTCTAGTAATAAATCAATTAACCTATCTGGGGTTAATCTATTGGCTATTTTGGCTAGTATCCTGATACTAGTTACATTACTGTTTGATTTTACTTTCAAGACATTTCAGACACCACAACCATCTCTAACTGTTCCTTTTTTGGTATCGGTAATTGTTACTGGTATTTTGGGGTATTGGACTGTCCCAATTCTACGAAATATCAAAGCTGGACAGGTAATTCAACAAGATGGTCCTCAAACCCATCTCAAAAAGGCGGGAACTCCTACTATGGGAGGGATTTTTTTTGTTCCCATCGTAATAATAGTTACTTTATTCTATTCCCAATTTAGCCAAGATGCGATCGCAGTGTGTTTAGTGACTCTGGGTTATGGTTTCATTGGCTGGATCGATGATTGGCAAATCTTGCGCCAACAGTCCAATAAAGGCATTTCTCCTAAAATGAAACTGACCTTGCAAGTTGCGATCGCTATCATTTTTGGCTTGTGGATCTTGTGGCAAGAACCCTTTGATATTACAACTGTTGCCCTACCAGGTAACATTAATTTGGCTTTAGGATGGTTGTTTTTTCCCCTATCCGCTTTTGTTTTAGCAGCAGAAAGTAATGCCACCAATCTTACTGATGGAGTAGATGGATTAGCAGCAGGAACAAGCGCGATCGCATTTTGGGGACTGGGAGCAATTATTTTTCCCACACACCCAGATTTAACAGTATTTTGTCTGGCGATGAGTGGGGGCTGTTTAGGATTTCTGTTGCATAATCGCAATCCTGCTAAAGTCTTTATGGGAGATACTGGCTCTCTAGCCCTTGGTGGTGCGATCGCAGCTGTAGGATTACTTAGTAGTCATTTGTGGACTTTGTTTCTAGTGAGTGGAATTTTCTTTTTAGAATCTTTATCCGTAATTGCTCAAGTTGGCTACTACAAAGCAACTAAAGATGCTAATGGTAAGGGTAAAAGACTATTTAAAATGGCACCTCTCCATCACCATTTTGAACTTAGTGGCTGGCGTGAAACCCAGGTAGTAGGAATGTTTTATTTAGTTGGTATCGGACTAGTTGCCATAGCTTTTATCTTTTAACCAAAAATTTCAATTAAGATAAACAAACACTGGTACTCGCTTAAAGGCTGGAGTTCCACAACGAGACTCCAGAGGAGGGTTAAAAATCACGTTAACTTCAGGATAAAACATCAAAGCAGTTCCTAAGCGAACTTCGCCATAAATGATTTCAATATTTTCTAGCTGATTCGCATTTCCTTTGACAGTTACACGCTGATACTGTTGTAAACCGGAACTTTCTGCATCAAGACGGTTCATTAAAATGCAATTACGATGAGACATTCCACGATACTTATCTTCAGTCCGATAAACTACCGTGTTGTGCTGACCATATCCCCGTCCTGTCATCAATGCCAAAACTATACCGTGAGTGTAATTAGTAACCCCAAAATCGCTTGGTTGAGGTAATTTTAACTGGGGTAAGGGAGTCACAAACATTTGGGCTTTTCCTGATGGGGTGGGAAAAGTAGGCTGATTAAAAATCCTGCCTCCGATGGTAAACTCTTCTTTAGTGCGATCAATATCCCCAATCTTTTCATAACCAGGAATAGTTTTAGCAATCAACTGTCGCACATATTTAGTATCCTGAAGTTTCCGCCAGTTAATTGGATATTCTCCATGAATAAGGTGAGCAATCTCGGTTAAAAAATCTACTTCTGCAATCAAATCAGCATTTTTAAGATGAGTCTTACCTTCGTCATTGAGGCGCACAAAATTATTACCAGACTCCACTGTTGTTTTGTGGGGGTTCTCAAACCTATTTAGAACGGGAATAATAATAGTCTGCTGTTTTGCCAAACCATGAAAGTGTCCTAAGTTAGGTTTAGTTGCTAAATAAATAATTGTTTTAATTTTGCCCAAAGCTCTTTTGACTTTATCAGAATTGGGATTAGCTCCATACAAATTACCCCCAACACAAATTAGGGTATCTATTTTTCCTGCATCTGCTGCTTCGATTAAAGCTTGGGTATCGTATCCTGGGATAGGACTCAAAGAACGACCTAAAAGTTTTTCTAAAGACTGTTGAATTTCTTTTTTGAGCCTAACGGTAACTCCCATAGAACCAAAACCTTGAACATTGGAATGTCCCCTAACAGGCATTAATCCTGTTCCCAATCGACCCACATTCCCTGTCATGAGAGCGGTATTAGCAATACTACTGACATTATCTACACCATTTTCCTGCTGCGTAATTCCCATCGCCCAAGCAAAAACTACTTTCGGAGATGAAGCGATTATTTGGGCTGTAGTTTCAATTTCCCTTTGAGACACACCACAAGTTTCAGTAATTTTTGACCAGGACATAGATTGTGCTTGGGAAATAACCTCTGACCAATTTTCTGTGTAGGTTTGCAAAAATTCCTGATTAACTTCTTTTTGCTCGATAAGAGCTTTCTGAATACCGACAAAAAGAGCTGTATCACTACCAGGAATCGGCTGAAGATAAATAGAAGCAATATCCGAACCAGTAAGCAAAGACTTAAGGGGAAAAGCAGGAGAAGCAAATTTAACTAATCCTCTTTCTTTGACGGGATTGATCACGATGACTTTTCCGCCTCTTTCTCGCAACTTAATCAATTCATTCATCAGGCGGGGATGATTATAGGAAGCATTAGAACCAGCCAATACAATACAATCAGTTTCCTTAAGGCTCTTTAAACTAACCATGGATGTGCCAGTACCAAATGTTTGTTTGAGTCCCATAGTTGAAGGAGCATGACAAAGATCAGAACAATCCGCTAGGTTATTAGAACCCAAAGTTCGCATCATCAATTGCAGTAAAAAAGCAGCTTCATTAGAAGAACGACCCGAACTATAAGATGCTATTCTTTCTGGTGTTCTCTGAAAAGCCATTTCAGTAATTTGATAAATCTCATCCCAACTAATTCTTTGATAGTGAGTGTTTCCCTCGGCTAAAATCACGGGGAAACTCCATCTACCCAATCTATCTGCTTCTTGAGATGTAAGTTTTTGCAGTTGCTCAATACTTTGTTGTTGAAAAAAACTAGTTTCAATTCCTGCTTGAATTTCAGCAGCAATCGCCTCAACACTTTTCATACAGCGTTGCAGCTTTTCCCCTTCTTCGTTGGTAAATCCGCCTTTTTGTGCTCCAGTTCCCCAAGAACAAGATAAACAAGCACTTTTATGTAATAAAGTTTTCCAGAGTTTAACACCTTCTGAGGAAAGAGTATGTTCAGCCCAATATTTGATTACTGGAAAACCGCCCCCCATATCTGGTGAATCTTCATTTTTAGAATTTAATGATGGAGTACGTTCAATCGATTTTGATTGTTTCTGGTTCACCCTATTTACCCCCTGCTTTGTAAATCATATTAAGATTTTAATTTTTGGGGTTGAACTTAAATAACTAGCTAAACAAAATTATTTACACACAGTCTCTTGACTGCCCATTTAACTTATTACTAGGAATGAAATTTGTTACAAATCGCCATTAACACTTATAATTTCTTAATATTATAGATATAAGGTTAAAAGTAAAAAGTTATAGTCTATGTCCAGTATTAAATTTCTCAAAGAAGATAAAGAAATTGTCACTGCTATGGGGGCAAATCTGCGAACCAAAGCAGTTCAAAATGGCATTGACATCTACACTTGGAAAGGAAAATTGACCAACTGTGGAGGATATGGGCAATGTGGTACTTGTGTAGTTGAAATTGTTTCGGGAATGGAGAATTTATCTCCTAAAACAGATTTTGAAAAACGCAGACTGAGAAAGAAACCAGATAATTATCGTTTAGCTTGCCAGACTTTAGTTAATGGAGTAATAAGTGTCAACACCAAACCTTAGTTATTCAGACTCCTGATACAGTTCCCTGAGTAATGATATTCTAATAGTTGTTAATTAATTTTTTAGGGGCTGTTATCCCATGCAAGTCAATGATCTCGGATTTGTCGCTACTATCCTATTTGTTCTTGTTCCTACGGTGTTTTTACTAATTCTCTTTATTCAAACTGATAAAGCTAAAAGAGAAGGTTAATTACACGTGATTGATTAAGATAAACAATTTTATAGAATGAGCAATAAGCAATTCCCTGACCAGAGAATTGCTTATTTTTTGGATTTTAGTTAATAAAAGTATCTTCTTAAGATTTTGCTCGTTGCAAACATAGGATAATTTATTCTACAACTACAATAGACGATTTAAGAATCAAGAACGGGAAGGTAGGTATGCACCTAAGCGAAATAACTCATCCTAACCAGTTGCACGGCTTATCGATTCGGCAACTAGAAGATATTGCCCGTCAGATAAGAGAAAAGCATTTAGAAACGGTCGCAACTAGTGGTGGTCATTTGGGACCAGGATTGGGAGTAGTAGAATTAACTGTGGCTCTTTATCAAACTCTAGATTTGGATCGAGATAAGGTGGTATGGGATGTGGGACATCAGGCATATCCTCATAAATTACTCACTGGAAGATACAACCGTTTCCATACTCTCAGACAGAAAGATGGTGTTGCTGGTTATCTCAAACGTTGTGAAAATAAATTCGATCATTTTGGTGCGGGACATGCTTCTACCAGTATTTCGGCTGCTTTGGGTATGGCTTTAGCCAGAGATGCTAAGGGAGAAGATTATAAATGTGTGGCAATTATTGGGGATGGTTCTTTGACTGGTGGTATGGCACTAGAAGCGATTAATCATGCTGGTCATTTACCCAAAACTAACCTAATGGTGATTTTAAATGATAATGAGATGTCTATATCTCCTAATGTGGGAGCTATTTCTCGCTATCTGAATAAGGTTCGTCTTTCTGAACCGATGCAATTTATTTCAGACAACCTAGAAGAGCAGTTTAAAAATTTGCCCTTCTTCGGAGAATCTCTGACTCCTGAGATGGAAAGAGTCAAAGAAGGAATGAAACGGTTAGCTGTACCAAAAGTAGGTGCTGTAATTGAAGAATTAGGGTTTAAATATTTTGGTCCTATTGATGGTCATAATTTACAGGAATTGATTGCTACTTTTAAACAGGCGCACAAGGTAACTGGTCCTGTTTTAGTTCATGTTGCCACTGTAAAAGGAAAGGGATATGAAATCGCAGAAAAAGACCAAGTAGGTTATCATGCTCAAAATCCCTTCAATTTGGCAACAGGGAAAGGGCATCCTGCAAGTACCCCTAAACCTCCTAAATACTCTAAAGTCTTTGCTCATACCCTCACTACTTTAGCCCAGGATAATCCCAAAATCATTGGGATTACTGCTGCAATGGCAACGGGAACAGGACTAGATAAACTTCAGAAAAAACTACCGAAACAGTATATAGATGTAGGTATTGCAGAACAACACGCTGTAACGTTGGCTGCTGGCTTGGCTTGTGAGGGAATGCGCCCTGTAGCTGCTATTTACTCTACTTTTTTACAACGAGGTTATGACCAAGTAATTCATGACGTATGTATCCAAAACCTTCCTGTATTCTTCTGCTTAGATCGAGCAGGAATCGTGGGTGCAGATGGTCCAACTCATCAAGGAATGTATGATATTGCTTATCTGCGCTGTATCCCCAACATGGTAATTATGGCACCCAAGGATGAAGCGGAATTACAGCGCATGGTAGTGACGGGGGTTAACCACACCGATGGACCAATTGCGATGCGTTATCCCCGTGGTAATGGGGTTGGTGTACCTTTAATGGAAGAAGGTTGGGAAGAAATCGAAATTGGGAAAGGAGAAATTCTCCGCAGTGGCGATGACGTGTTACTTCTTGGTTATGGCACAATGGTACATCCTGCGATGCAAGTAGCTGAAATATTGAGCGAACATGGAATAGAAGCTACTGTAATTAATGCCCGTTTTGTCAAACCATTAGACATAGAATTAATATTACCTCTTGCTAAACGTATTGGTAAGGTTGTAACTCTGGAAGAAGGTTGTATTATGGGTGGCTTTGGCACTGCGGTACTGGAAGCTTTACAAGACAATGATGTGTTCGTACCTGTGAAACGTCTTGGTGTCCCAGATATTTTGGTAGATCATGCCAAACCTGATGAATCTAAAGCAGATTTGGGTTTAACTAGTCCACAAATGGCAGAAACTATACTCAAGTCCTTGTTTAGTAGTGCTAAAGAAGCGCGAGTAGTCGTTTAGTTAATACTCATGGTGATGAACTGAATTTAAGTTTGACTATTACTATGTCTTGGAATAGACTTATTACCTTTTTAAACAGGTTTTAGTATGGTCAGGTGGGCAAGAGTTTGCCCACCTTTTTTTTGAGTATTTTTTCTTAGCACTTGAGAATATTCGATCTTACTTAGCTTAGACTAAAATTACCTTGAATATTGCTAAATATTTTAATTAAGCTTACATTATTAGGTGATTAAAATGAATGATATTAAGTAATCATTGATAATTATTCTGATTATTAAAAAATTTATAATAAAGATTTATTTTACTCTGTGAACTAAAAGTCCTATAAAACAATACTTTTCAGAAAAAAAAATTAGATAAAAATACTTTTTTAAAATTTATTAAAAATATTTATTATTTAATTTCTATTAAACTTATTGAGAAATACTAGCAAAAGTAGTAAGATAAACAACCGAACTTCTTGATAAAAGACCAAAAATAAAATGAATAAATTTTCTCGAAGATTATTTCTCGGCACTGGTACAGCAACTTTAGCGGTGGCTGGAAGCCAGTTGACTAAAATACAACGAGGAGTAGCTCAAACCAAAGAAGTAAATATATATTCTTCCCGTCACTATAATACTGACGACGAGCTATATGATGGCTTTACCAGACAAACTGGTATTAAAGTCAACATCATTGAAGGAAAAGACGATCAACTAATCGAAAGAATTAAAAGTGAAGGGGTTAATAGCCCCGCAGATATCCTCATTACAGTAGATGCTGGGCGTTTGTGGCGTGCAGAACAAGCTGGACTATTTGCACCTGTAAGATCTCGGACACTTACAGAAAAAATTCCTGCTAACTTGCGTCATCCCCAGGGCAAGTGGTTTGGCTTTACTAAAAGAGCAAGAGTGATCATGTATAACAAAGATAAAGTCGATCCTGCGGAGCTATCCACTTATGAAGACTTAAGCGATCGCAAATGGCGTAAAAGAATAGTCATTCGTTCTTCGAGTAATATTTATAATCAATCTTTAGTAGCTGGCTTAATTGCAACTTTAGGAGAAGAAGCTACAGAAAAATGGTGTCGTGATGTGGTAAGAAACTTTGCTCGTTCTCCTAAAGGTAATGATCGCGCTCAAATTGAAGCCGTTGCTTCGGGATTAGCGGATATTGGGGTAGCTAATACTTACTATCTACCTCGTTACGCCAAAGATAAAAATCCTGCTAAACAGGCTATTTTTGAGAAAGTGGGTGTTTTCTTCCCCAACCAAGGCGATCGCGGTACTCATGTTAATATTAGTGGCGGTGGATTGATCAAAAATGCCCCCAATAGAAATAACGCGATCGCTTTTCTAGAATATCTAGTTAGTCCCTACGCTCAAGCCTTTTTTGCCCAAGGCAACAATGAATATCCAGTAGTACCAGGGACTCCCATCGATCCTGTGGTGGGAAGTTTCGGTCAGTTTAAAGAAGACACTACTAATGTATCTGTTTATGGTGCTAATAACGCCATGGCAGTCAAGATTATGGATCGTGCAGGTTGGAAATAGTATTACCTAACTTGTAATAATTTGTGGGTTTGGAGACTAATACGCCATTGAGGATGATGTAATACGTAATCAAAAATCAATTCTTTGCTTTTGGGGCTATTCCACTCTGGTTGAAGATATTTTAAACTTTGGGTAGATACTAACGCTGACTGTTGTTCTGCCCATCTAAGATCGTATTTATTAACCACAACTATTTTTAGTTCGCTTACATTAGGGTAAATACTAGGGTGGGGTGGTTTAAATTGTTTGGGAGAAAAAGTTACCCAGTCAAAACTCCCGCTAAAAGGATGAGCTCCTGAAGTTTCTAGATGTACTTTCATTCCTAACTCTTTAATGCTAGTGGTTAGGGGGTTAAGGTCGTGCATTAAAGGTTCACCACCAGTAATGATTACAATGGCAGGATTATATTTTTCGGCTTCTTTGGCTAATTCTTGGGGAGACTGGCGGGGATGGTGTTTAGCGTTCCATGATTCTTTGGTATCACACCAAGGACAACCAACGTCACAACCAGCCAGACGAATAAAAAAGGCGTTTACGCCTGTCCAAGTTCCTTCACCCTGCACAGAATGGAAGGTTTCTACTACGGGATAGGTGGTGTTATTTAACATTTAACATTTAACCTGAGTTGGGAATTAGCTTAAATCTTGATTTTTGAGTTAAGCAAGCTGTTTTTTAATGAACCGCAGTCCTAAAGGATACCGCTTCGCATAATGAGGTTCATTGTTGGGTGCTTGAGTTGAGAAGGATTGGGTGAGAGGTTCATTGTTGAGTGCTGTTTGATTGAGGGTGAAGATTGAGGGGGATTTATTGGTTGTGTTGTGCTGTCTTGATGGTGATGTTGTGAGGGTTCTCAATTAAGGTTGTTTAAAAAAGATAGGGGATAACTCATATTTTCAGCAAAACCCAAAATACCTTTATCTCGATGTTCATATAATACATTTCCTTGAGAATCAAATAAAAAAGTCCCGCCTCTTTGGGTTAAATAAGCAGAATTAGGTACATAGGTGTTCCAATTACTTAAAACTTCTGTCATATTCTGCAATCTCAGGGTTGCTAGTTCAAAAGGACGCTGAAAACCTTTGCCTCCTGCCAAGTTGAAAAATGAGCCTTTAATAGCTGGTAGGGGGGTGTTTTTAACTACTTCCTCATCTTTAATTAGTTGAGGCGCACTGCGATCGCCTGTATAGCCTCTAAATACTTCTTTAAG
>JASJDF010000336.1 GCA_030065715.1 Xenococcaceae cyanobacterium MO_188.B19
ATCGAAGCTATGGCTTGTGGTTGTCCAGTAATTACCACCAGAGAAGGCTCAATCCCAGAAGCTTCAGGAGAAGCAGCCTATACAATCAGTGGTAAAGATGTAGCAGAAATGGCGGAAGCAATTGTTAATATCCGCAAACCAGAAATTAGAGAAGCTTTGATTGCTAAAGGTTTAGCACAAGCAGCAAAATTTAGTTGGAATAAAACAGCTAATAAAATATACGATGCCATCATGACTATCAATGATCTGAAAGCAGAATCTAGGCAACCAGAAATAGCTAAACACTGGCATCAATATCGTGAACTATTAAAGCAAATTCAATAAACTTAATTAATTTATCTTTAAGTCAAATCAAGATGAATATTACTCAAAAACTTGCCACAATTAATAATCCTCTAAGTGCAGTCGAAAATTTAGTTATTTTTTCCCATATCCCCAAAACTGCTGGCTCTACTGTTAACATTGTTATTGACTCTAACTATGAGCATATTTTTAACTTTTATCCTAGAAGAAATCCTTCATCAACCAAGTTACCAGATTGGATTAATGACTTCCAAGAAGGTATGACAGCTCTTAAAGACAATCCTAAAGCCAAATTACTAAGGGGTCATTTTGGACTAGGAGTTCATGAATTATTAGGAGTTGATAATTGTATTTATATAACTGTATTACGAGACCCAGTAGATAGAGTCATTTCTCACTACTACTTTTTGGATCAAGTTGAAAACTTTTTTGATAATTCTGATTCTGCTTTATCCAAAGATAATATGACCTTGGAAGATTTTGTTTATCAAAGAAAAAGTATTATAACAGATAATTTACAAACAAGATTTGTTTCTGGCTTAGGTTGGCAGAGAAATCAGTATAAAAATGTTTGGCGAGAAGTTCATAATAAAAACTTCAAAGTCGAATATGGTGATTGTCAAGAAGAAATGTTAGCTTGCGCCAAAGAAAATCTCAAAAATTATGTTATTTTTGGACTGCAAAGTCGATTTGGCGAAAGCTTAGACTTATTTAAAAATGTTCTGCGATGGAAAAATGTAGATTTTGATACCAAAAGAAATGTTAATAACAAGAAACCCAAAAGAGATGAATTAGATCCTGATTTAATCAAATTTATTGAGCGAGAAAACTATTTAGATATCGAGCTTCACAACTATGCTTTGGAAATTTTTGATGAACAACTAGAAAATTTACCATATCCTATTAAAGTAATAAATAGCCAAACTTCTTGGTCTTATCCATCTATTCCCCAACAACCAAATCAACAACTAACTTCAACTATGAAAACCCAGCTACAAGATGTTTCTAAAACTCAATTACAAGAAGCAGATCAATTATTAGAACAAGGTGCATATACTGAAGCAATTAATAAGTACAAAGAAGTAATCCAGGCTAATCCAGAATACATTCCAGCCTTACAAAAGTTAGCTAATGGTTATATCCAAAATAAAGCCGAACAACAAGCAATGAGCGTCTATGAGCGTATCATAGAGTTAAATCCAAAATTGGATAAACCCTATGCGAAATTAGCTAGATTACAAGCTAAAAAAGGTGATTATACTTCAGCGATCGCAACATTTAAAAAAGCTATTAACCTCAAATCCGATCAGCCAGATTGGGTTTTTACTGGCTTAGGAGATGCACTGAAAAAGAGCAAAAAATCAGCGTAGTTTAATTAAATAACTCTCTGATTGCTACTTCTGGATCGGGTTTCTTAACCAAAGATTCTCCGATTAAAACCCCTTTTGCTCCTGCATTTTTAACAAATTCTAAATCGTCCCTAGTATGTAATCCAGACTCACTTACGATTAAAATATCTTTTTCTTGTAAGATATCTTTTCTCGCAGTTAAGATATCTTGAGTTGTTTGTAAACTGACAGAAAAATCTTCTAAATTACGATTGTTAATTCCGATTAAGTTGACCCCTTCGATAGCTAAAATTCGATCTAATTCTTCTAGACTATGAACTTCAATCAGAGGAGTCATTCCTAAAGACTTAGTAATTTTCACAAAATAGTTTAAATCCCGATCTTGTAAAATAGCAGCAATTAATAATACTGCATCTGCTCCTTTAGCACGAGCAAAATAAATTTGATAAGGATAGATAATAAATTCCTTACATAGTAAAGGTAAATCTACAGCTTGACGGACTAAATTCAAATTATCAAAGCTACCTTGAAAGAATTTACTATCAGTTAAAACTGAAAGACAACTAGCACCACCAACTTCATAGGATTTTGCGAGCGCAACTGGATTAAAATCTTCCCTAATTACTCCCTTAGAAGGAGATGCTTTCTTAACTTCAGCAATCAAAGCTGGATTGGTTTTACCATTTTTTAAAGCCGATAAAAAGTCTTTAGCTGGTGCAACCGTTGCTACTTGTTGACGCAATTGCAATAAAGGTAAGCGATCGCGCATTTTAGCAACTTCTGCTTCCTTGTGCCAAACAATTTCCTCTAGGATATGCTGGGGTTTAGCATCAGGAATATTGCTTTGATATACAACTTCTCCTGTATTAACTTGAGGACTAGGATTAATTCTTCTTATTTGCATTTATTTAGAGTTAAATTAAACATTACTTTTGTTGAATCTATATTATTATCGTTTTTGGTGCAACCAAGTTTTACCATTTCTAGTATCGCCATTCAGCATAATTTAGCTTATTTTTAGAGCAGTTTGATACTTTACTGCGTAAAAATAAATTAAAATACTGAAAAAAAGCCCAATTACTAGTAAAAATAGGATATAAACACTTGCTACTCTAGTTTGGTTTACTATAATAAAATCAACTACTACTTCTATAAGATGTAACAGTAATCCAGTCTAATGATTATTTATTCAAACAATCATAATGAATACCAAAGACTTAATAATTCAAGAATTAGAAGAAACTTCAGAACCATTATTAACCGAAGTCTTAGATTTTGTTAGGTTTCTTAAATTTAAACATATACAAGAAATTAGGGAAAATCAAGAAGATTTAGATGATAGCTATCAAGCTTTAATAGAAGCTAAAGAAAAAGGAACTATCTCTCTAAAAGCTTTTAAGGAAGAACTAGGCTTATAAGAATGACTTATCGAATAAAGTCTCTTATTATTTTTGAGAATTGGTGTGAGGTAGTAGGGAAGAGATAAAAACCCACTACCTACTACCTAATCCCTAACACCTCATTTCAGTTTTATATTTATTTACACCTACCTTACTAATAAAGCTTTATTCTTCTTCCCAATTCCCACTACTTAGGGAAACACCTTCGTTTTGAGTTACTAAATCTATTTGTTGTCGATAATAATCAACGCTTTAGACTTCAACTTCTACCCTATCCCCTAAACGGTAGGCAGTACGGTTTTTTCTTCCTACTAAACAACTATGGCGGGAACGATATTCATACCAATCATCTTTCAGGGAACTGACGTGAACCAAACCTTCTACTAGCAAGTCTTCAATTTGCACAAAGAAACCATAGGATTGTACTCCCACAATTAAACCTTCAAAGACTTTACCAGTGCGCTCTTTCATTTTTTCGGCTTTTTTCAAACCCTCTAAATCCCCTTCCGCATCATCTGCAACTTTTTCGCGGTCATTGAGGCGGGGTAAGATGGCATGAAGTTCAATATCCAGTTGTTCTTGCATCGCAGGGGGTAAAACGTTCCAGTTAATTTCCCCATAACAAGTACTACTACCCAAATCTACCCCTGTTTTAGCACGACTGTGACGGCGATCGCGTCCAAATTCAAAGACCATTTTCAGAATACGCTGTACCATCAAGTCAATATATCTTTGTCCTGGGGAAACGCAGTGGGTATAACCATCGCTGTAAGCCAATCCAAAATGTTTACCTGGTTTAGTAATATATTTGGGAGTTTTGAGGGTATCTTGTAATAGATAGTTCAACACCATTTTTTCTGGCGAAGTGCCAAACTGCTGGGTAAGTAACTGATAGTCTTGGGGTGTAACATCTCCTTCTGGATCTAAATCTAATTCCAAACCTAAGTTACCACTGAGTTTGAGCAAGTCTTCTAATTCATCTATGTCGGGTTCAGCTTGCAAACAGTAAATACCAGGAACACCCCAAGCTTGTAAGCTATCGGCGACTACTTTCCCCGTGATAATCATTAACTCAGTTAATAAAGCTCTTACGGGAAGACTAGAAGGGGTTAAAATTGCTCCCAAACGACCTTCATCCTGGAATAGACTGCTAAATTCGGGAGTAGTAATTTCAAAACCACCTCTTTGTAGTCTTTGAGCTTTCACCAGAGGACTCAGGGTAAAAAATAGATCATTGAGTACTTTAGCAGCAGCTTCAAGTTTGCCACTAACTTTATCTGGTTCTCCCAAGAGATTTTGTACTTCTTGATAAGTAAGATAGTGATCCACAGAAACAGCAGAAGGTCTAATTTCTGATTCTACTATCTCTCCTTGAGGGTTAATGGTAATAAAAATTGAGATAGTAAGACGATTTTTTTTCGGTTCTAAAGAACATATCTTACTTACTTTGGCAGGAAACAGAGGAATAATTTGCTTTTGTAGATTGATCGCTGTCCCCCTTCTTCTAGCAACTCTGTCTAATAAAGTATCTTGTTCAATATAGTGAGCTACATCTGCAATATGAATACCTAATTGCCAATTTCCTTCGGGAGTTTGTTCCAGGGTTAGAGCATTTTCAATCCAAGCGTTTTCCGTTAGTTTCGCTTCTGAACCGATAGCAATGGTAAGTTTGTCCCTTAGATCGAGTCGTTTTTTGATTTCTGCTGCGGGAATTCTTGAAGGCAAGGAAGCAGCTGCTTCTACCTCGTTGGGTTTAAATTCGTGAGGTAAATCATGTTTACAGGAAACAATATCTACATCCGAAGCCTCTTCTGCATCACTACCCAAAATTTTGGTAACTTCTCCTATAGGGGGTTTTTGAGCGATAGGATAGTGAACTACAGACACATGAACTAAATGTTCTACTGCATCTGCGAGGTTGGATTCTTTTTCTAGTAAATCTAGTTCAAATAATAAGCGATCATCCAGGGGAATAGCACGATAACCATTTTTCGATTCACTTACTGTAGCCAGTAAAGAAGGGTTAGCTCTTTCTAAAATCAGCTTGACTTCCCCTTCAGGAGAACGACGACGACTACCCTCTTTGATAGTTTTTACTAAAACGCGATCGCCATTCCAGGCATTACTCAAATGACTTTCTCTAATATAAATGTCTTCGGCATTTTCTTCGTCTTGAATCGCAAAACAAAAACCTTTACTAGAGCAGCGTAATTTAGCTTCAACTACATTATCTTCATAAAGACGACGATATTTGCCCCTTTCTTTGTCTAAAACTGCAACTCTCTCTAAAGCATCTAGAATTATCTCTAGTTTATTGATACTTTCTTCATCTTCGCAGCCGAGTTTTTTCTCAAGATTTTTTTTGGCTACTAATTTGTCTTCTACAAATTGAGATAGAAGTGTGGCGATTGAAAATTCCATTAACAATAATCCTTTTCTGTATATGTTGTATGATGTGAACCTCACAAACTATGGAAAGAGAAATTTGTGGTGAGGGTTGAGACTAACTAAGATAATGTCAGTCTAGAAGGAAAGCCGACGTTCAAGAACTCAACAATTGGCGATCGCTGAGAATCATAGTACTATGAAGTTGGAAGTATAAGAGTTATCAAACAAAGATAACCTCTATAAGTACATACCACTCGAAGTAAACTTTTTACTTCTATTGAGCCGTAAGAGATAATTCGCAGCTATTATTGCAGAAGTGGTTTTACTCCTTTTCATAGAGGCGTATCACTAACCTGCCGACTCTGTTGTTTCTTGTTGTCATCTAACTTGCTGCTACTTTAGAAAACAATTGAATTATCGAAGATGTTTTTAGCTAAAGATTAGAAGTTAGTTTATAACTATCCCATAGTCTATTGTAATTTTTCTGGAGCTATTGGCAAATTTCTTTGACTTTTGACCCTAAATTAGTTAATTAGTATTAATAACAAACAGTACAATCGCTCTTATGTTGACCCAATTTCGCCATCACTATCCCCAAGGCAGTCTAATTAGTGAATTAATAGATATCGATCGCGGATTATATTTAGTTAAAGTTTCCGTCGAAGTAGAAGGAGTTGTTCTTGCTACTGGTTTAGCAGGAGAAAATACTATCGAACTAGCTGAAGATGCTGCCAGGGAAAGAGCGATCGCAGCTTTAGTTTTAGACAAAGGAGATACAGAGACAAGGAGACAAGGGGGACAAGGAGACAAGGGAGACTGGGAGACTGGGAGACTGGGAGACAAGGAAGAAAAACTTATTTCCCCTGTGGTAAAAACTCAACCACAGCCAAAAGTTCAACCACCATCCCCAATACCTGAGCCAATACCCCAACCAGTTGCTGCTGCTGTAGCTTCAGAAAACAGCAAATCAAAGGCTAC
>JASJDF010000337.1 GCA_030065715.1 Xenococcaceae cyanobacterium MO_188.B19
GGCTTTAGGAAGAGTTAAAATTGCCGTGGTAGGCAAGAAAACTGCTGCAACTTTGGCAAAATATCACCTCAAACCCGACTTTATACCTCCCAATTTTGTAGCAGACTCTTTAGTTGAAACTTTCCCCGAAACCCTATTAGGAAAGAAGATTTTATTTCCCCGTGTGGAAACAGGAGGCAGAGAAATATTAGTCAAAGAATTGACAGCTAAAGGGGCAAATCTAGTAGAAGTTGCTGCTTATCAATCTCGCTGTCCTGATAAAATAGATAGTAATATCTGGCAAAGATTACAACAAAAACAAATAGATGTTATCACTTTTGCTAGTTCTAAAACTGTCAGTAATTTTGTTAAATTAATTGATCAAGAACTAACTCCCAATCATAAGATTCAAAATATTTTACAAAATATAGCTATCGCCTCTATTGGACCCCAAACCACTAAAACTTGTTACGAATTATTAAAGAGAGTGGATATTGAAGCTACTGAATACACTTTAGAAGGACTAACTAACGCGATTATTCAATATTTTAGTGATTAGAGGATATCCTAACCCACCTTAGCAATCCTAATATACGATGAATGTTGCCGTTTCCTCCATAGCCTTGTTATAAAAGTCGAATATAGGAAGTTATAAAATAATCATTTTAAATGAGTCAGTGTCTTAATCCCGAATGTCTCGAAGTCAATCCTGACAAGACACAGTTTTGTAAGCAATGTGGCACTAAATTATTATTAGTTGACCGCTATCGTGCGATTAAAATTTTAGGGAAAGGAGGCTTTGGCAGAACATTTCTGGCAGTAGATGAGTTGAAGCCTTCTAAACCTCGCTGTGTGATTAAACAATTTCTTCCAGATGTAAAAAGTAAAAAAGGAATCAAAAAAGCTGCGGAATTATTTGAAAGAGAAGCAATGCGTCTCGATGAATTAGGAAAGCACGTTCAAATTCCCGAGTTATTAGCCTTTTTTAATCAAGAGGAGCGGCAGTATCTAATACAAGAATTTATTGATGGAGATGATTTAGCTAAAGAATTACATAATAAAGGGGTATTTAACGAGCAGCAAATTCGAGAGCTTCTCAATGATATGTTAGCAGTTCTCAAATTTGTTCACTCTAATAATGTAATTCATCGGGATATTAAACCAGAAAATATTATTAGAAGAAAACGAGACAACAAGTTAGTATTGGTTGATTTTGGAGCAGCCAAAAGTACAGAGGGAAAAGACGCTTCTAAAACAGGAACAATCATTGGCTCAGTTGCTTATATTGTTTTGGGAATACTATAGCCACAGAATTAGGTAACTATAATGGTGAATATGCTTACGATTCAGGTAGGGAAGGAGAATATCGTAGTAAAACCACTAAAGTAGGAAGCTTTAGCCCCAATAGTTTTGGATTGTACGATTTACATGGCAATGTAGCAGAATGGTGTGCCGATCATTGGCATGATAATTACCAAAATGCTCCTAATAATGAAAGTGCTTGGGTAGAAGATAATGCCAAAGGTTCTAGAGTTTTAAGGGGAGGTTCTTGGCTTCACCTTCCTGGTTCTTGTCGCAGTTCCCATCGTCTCAGTTCTTCTCCTGAGAGTAAATCTGATGCTTTTGGTTTTAGAATCGCCTCCAGCGTTTAGTTGTTAGTTGTTAGTTGTTAGTTGTTAGTTGTTAGTTGTTAGTTGTTGGTTGTCTATGGCAATTTCGTCAGATTGGTCAATGTTGACTTCTACTTCTTCTAAGATTTCTGTTTCTGCAACAGTTAGAGTGTCAGTTTCTGCTATTTCTTCGGTTCCTTTGACTTCGTCAGTTTGAACTTCAGTAACAGTATCTGCTATTTCTTCAGTTTCTTTGACTTGGTTAAGTTGTTCAGTTTGGGAATCAGCAACGGTTTCCTGAATTTCTTCAACTTCGCCTAATTCTTCTGATTCAGAATCAGCAACTGTTTCCACAACTTCTTCAGTAGCTTCTACCACTTCTTCAAGTTCGTTTAGTTCTTCGGATAAAGTAGCCGTAGTTTCCGCAGTTTTTGCCATTTCATTCAGTTCTTCAGATAGAGTAACTGTTACCGCTTCTGCTTTTTTAATTTCAGCTATTTCTTGCGAATTACCATCTTTTTCGATACTTTGTTGAATTTGAGTAAGTTCTTCAGATAAACTATCTGCTATTGCTTCCGCTTTCTCAATTTCAGCTATTTCTTTCAAAGTTGCCCCTTGATCTAAGCTTTCTTGAATTTGAGAGAGTTCTTGGGATAGAGTAGCTGCTATCTCTTCAATTTTCTGAATTTCTATTCTTTCTTGAGCAGTTCCTTCTGTTTCTAAATCTTGTTGAATTTGTTCAATTTCTTCTGACAATGTCACAGTATCTGTTTGGAGATTAGCAATTAAACCCGTTCCCCATTCTTGAAGGTTTTGTAAATTGTCTTGGAGATTAGAAGCTACATTTGTAGCCCATTGCTGAAAAGCCTCTAGCTTTTCTTGGGGGTTATCAGTTAAGTTAGTACCCAGTTCTTGAAGTTTATCTTGAGCATCAACTGCTAGATTTTTACCCCATTCCTGAAGTTTACCTTGAGTATCAACTGCTAAGTTTTTACTCCATCCTTGGGCATTTTCTATATTGACATTAATATTAGAAACTATATCTTCTTGTAATTTATTTAAGTCTATGGCTACTCCTAAATTAGGCAGCTTGGACTGAATATCACTAATTTTAAAATTTTTAATAGATTCGCTAGGTACAACTTCCCCTACTAACTCAGAACTAGCTATTTGTAGTTGCTGTACTTTTTTTTGCCACTCAGCAATGTTAGAATTTTGTTCTTCATTCTGATTAACATCTTGAGCGACTAATAATATTTTTGGTTGCAACCCTGGAGTCAAAGGTTGTGCCAATGCCAGAGGTTGACTTAGTAACATCGTAGCTACCATACCAGAGATGAGCAGACGATAACGCATTGCTTACCTTCCTAATAATCAAATCGAGAGTACCTACTCATAATAAAATGGCAAGTGGGACAAAATCGGGACAGACCTACAACCCTTGTTATTTAAAGCTTACACTCTCCAGATAATATAGACTAACCTGTCTGATTAATCAGGTTTGCCCTGAACTTAACTCAGTTTTCAGGGGTCTGGTTCAAAAAATCAGTAATTTATTAGTCGAACTTTAAACAAGACATCAGACTTATTCCCTTGCGCCCCATGCCTATCTAAACGGTTAAATATGAAAATCGTACCTTTGTCAGACTCACATCAAACTGTTCCTCTCAAAACAAAAATTATTTTTATGAGAGAAAGTCAAGCTTATTTAACAAAACTTAATTAAAAAATGTTGCAGGTTTAGCGATCCCATTGCTATCGTGTTTCGTAAGTTGTTGCTCTTGTCAGAGAAACTCCGCCGTAGAAAGAAGAAACTTCTTCTGAATTCTTCAATACGGCTAGACCTTACGGTAGTCGCTGCGCGATTAAAGATGCTCCTTAGTTGAGAGTCTCTATCGCGGTCAACATTTTTTTTGAACGAGGAAACTTAATCATGAAACATCTTAGTTATCTATTTATCTTGACTACTTTTCAATTGAGGAACTTTTGACTTACTAACTAAGACATGATGAGTTAATCGTTGGCAACCCTATGAAGATGAGCAGAAACCCTTATCGATCACATAAATAAATTTTGAAAGAAGATCAATCAGTTTTATAGACTAAAGAAAGCAAGCTTGGAGGTTTGGCTTGATAGTTACTGACTCACGATTTGCCTAAATTAAAGTTTTTAATCATTTGAATTACTGCACTGCCAGAAAGCATCTAGATGATGCTGGGCAATTATCTCTATATAGAGGAGATTTGATCATGAATATAGTAGGTAAAACAGCCCTGATTACTGGGGCTTCCCGTGGAATTGGAAAAGCGATCGCACTAGAATTAGCCAGACAAGGTATTAAACGATTGTTACTAGTAGCCAGAAATCGTCAAAAGTTAGCCGAAGTGGCTGGCGAAATTCAAGCTATGGAAGTAGAAGTAATTACCTTAGCAGTAGATTTAACTAAGTCGGTCTCAATTAATATTGCGATCGCTCAAGCCTGGCGTACCTACGCACCTATTCACATACTAGTTAACTGTGCTGGAGTAGCCCACCAAGCTCTTTTCTTACAATCGAAACAACAAAGAGTAGAAGAAGAGATATCCCTCAATTTATTAGGCATGATGACGATTACCCGTTTGATGGCTAGGAGGATGGCTGCTCAAAGACAAGGCATAATCGTTAACGTTTCCAGCCTTATGGGTAAAGTTGCTGCACCAACTATGGCTACTTATTCAGCCACTAAATTTGCCATTGTCGGATTTACTCAAGCCTTACGGACGGAACTAGCTCCTTATAATGTCAAGGCGATCGCACTTCTGCCATCTCTGACAGATACGGATATGGCGAGAGACTTAAAACTATTTCGTTGGGTAATGCCCATGACAGCCGAAGAAGTGGCACAAGCATTAATTAAAGGAATCGAGAAAGACTCATCCGAAATTTTGGTGGGATGGCAAAGTCATTTAGCGTTATGGTGTCAGCGTATATTTCCTTGGTTGTTAGAGAAAATTTTGTTACTAGCTGCTCCCTATCCCAATTTCTCTTAAACTGACTCTTCTAAGTTCCAGAGTTTGTTAATTATTTTGAGAATCTGGAACTTAGATTTACTAAAGTAATGGTTAAATCTGCCAGCATATAAGGTAATCAAGATGAATACCCGACAATTTATCGGCTCAGAAGCTAAAACTACCTACGTTGAAGCTAAAGCGGTAATTTTGCCCATACCCTATGAGGCTACTACTACTTATCGGAAGGGATGTGAACATGGTCCCAGTGCGATATTGGAAGCTTCAGATCAATTGGAAGCTTATGATGATGAACTACAACAAGAAACTTGTCTGAAAACAAGAATTTATACTTGTAATGCTGTAGCTGATACAAGGCAAAATCCCCATCTAACAGCAGAAGAGATGTTAGAAGTGACAACAAAAACTGTATCTGATTTGATCGGAGATGGTAAATTTGTTGTTGCTCTAGGAGGAGAACACGCTATTACTGAAGGAGTGGTTAGAGCATATCATCAGATATTGAGTGAGCCTTTTACTGTAGTTCAAATCGACGCTCATGGAGATATGCGTCACAGTTTTGAAGGCTCAATTTACAATCATGCTTGCGTGATGCGTAGGGTATTAGATATGGGATTACCAACTCTTCCTGTAGGAATTCGTAGCATCTGTAAGGAAGAAGCAGAATTGATAGAAGCCCAACAAATTCCCGTAACTTGGGCAAGAGATATTTATTATGATGCTAATTGGATTGAGAAAGCGATTAATAAAATTACTACGGAAAAAGTCTTTATTACTATCGATCTCGATGGACTAGATCCTAGTTTATTACCTGGGGTAGGGACACCAGAACCAGGGGGGTTAAATTGGTATGAGTTAACTCGATTTTTAAAAGAAGTTTTTATGAAACATCAAGTTATTGGATGTGATGTAATGGAGTTAGCACCGACTTCTGATTCGGTAGTTTCTGAGTTTACCGCAGCGAAACTAGTCTATAAACTAATCGGTTATCTCAGCTTATAAAACCAGCAATTCCCATTGAAGCGTTTACACCATCTAAGCTTATTCATCAATAATTACGTATCATTTAAATATGATAGTGATGGGGTCAAAAATGTTAATTCGCGTTGGTTATGAATTTTTATTTGACGTACCGTCTCCTACTCCAATGCTCTTGAAGCTTTACTTGCATCCGTCCCAACTTGACCAAGTTGAAAAGCCAGAAGACCTGAAAATTGAGCCAGAGACTGCTATAGAAGAATTTATCGATGAGTTGGGAAATCGAGCAGGTCGTCTTGTCTTGCCAGCAGGTCGGGTGCGTTTGTGGAACGAGGCATTGGTTTCCCATAACAGCCTACCTGATCTAGTTGATTGTAATGCCCAAGAGATTCCTGTGGAATGCCTACCGATAAAAGTACTTTCCTATTTACTATACTTTGCACGGTCATAACTTGCGCTTTTGCCTTCTTTATATGGCAGTGTAAAAAAAGCTCAGATTGTGACCGTGCAAAGTATAAGTAGTCGCTATTGTGAAGTAGATAGTCTATCTGAAATTGCCTGGAAGATCTTTGGTCAAAGCCCAACGGGCTGGGCAAGAGTGCAAGCAGTTTGCGATTGGGTTCATAACAATGTGTCCTTTGGCTATGAGTATGCTCGTCCCACCAAAACAGCCTATGAAGTTTATACAGAGCAGACTGGAGTTTGTCGTGATTTCGCCCATTTGGCAATTACCTTATGTCGCTGTTTAAACATTCCTGCTCGATATGCTGCTGGCTACCTTGGAGATATTGGCGTTCCACCTCAACCTTCGCCTATGGATTTTAGTTCTTG
>JASJDF010000338.1 GCA_030065715.1 Xenococcaceae cyanobacterium MO_188.B19
CCCAAAAAAAAGGCATCAACGACAGGATTACTCATAAGTAATGTTTCTTAATAGGTTTCGTAACAAATTATATCTTGTAATTTTGTTAGAGAGTTGTTAATTGTTTTTTAATTAGTGTTTTCTTGGTTTTTTGATGACCATTACAACTTTAGTCGATTTATTACGAGAACGAGCTAAGACCCAACCTGAAAAATTGGCTTACCGATGGTTGGAGAATGGCAAAAATAGCAATAAAACTTTAACTTACAGTGATTTGGAGCAACAAGCGATCGCGATCGCAACTAAACTGAGAAACCTACAACCCAAAGGTTCTAGAGCGATCTTAATTTATCCCTACAATTCTGGTTTAGAGTTTATTGCAGGATTTTTTGGTTGTTTATATGCAGAAATGGTAGCAGTACCAGCCCATCCACCCCAAAACAGTTCTGCACTAAGGGATTTACAACAACGATTAGTTAATTCTGAAGCCAAAATTATTCTCACCACAAAATCTTTATTAAGTAAAGTCCAGAAACGCCTGAGTAAGTCTATTGTGGAATCATCGATCTGGTTGGCTACAGATAACCTGGAATTAAATTCACAAAAGCAGAGTTGGGATGTAGAAGTTAAACCCGAGACTCTAGCATTTCTCCAATATACTTCTGGCTCTACAGGAATTCCTAAAGGGGTGATGATTACCCATGAGTGTTTAATGTTTAATCAGCAAATACTGAAACAGGCTTTTGCTGGTGATGCAAATAGTGTGGGGGTAGGATGGTTACCTTTGTATCATGATATGGGGCTAATTGGTAATATTTTGCATGCTCTCTATCTGGGAATTCCCTGTGTTTTAATGTCTCCTGTTGACTTTATACAGAAACCAATCAAATGGTTAGAAGCAATTTCTCGTTATGGAGGAACAATTAGCGGGGCACCCAATTTCGCCTACGATTTACTGTGTAAAAAAGTCACTCCCGAACAAAAAGCGAATTTAAACTTAAGTAGTTGGGAATTAGCTTTTTCTGGTGCAGAACCAATACGGAAGGATACTTTTAACCAATTTGCTGACTACTTCAGTGATTGTGGTTTCTCTAAGGATGCTTTTTATCCTTGTTATGGAATGGCGGAAGCGACTCTTTTTATTACGGGAGGAATTAAAACTCAACCCCCGATTATTAAGTATTTGGATAAATCGGCTTTGGGGAAAAAACAAGCTAAGTTTGTTGATACTGCTTCAGAGAAAACTATATCTGTGGTGAGTTGTGGTAAATCTTGGTTAGATCAAACTATTGTAATTGTCGATCCTGATTCTTTGACTACTTGTGAACCTTATTCTATCGGCGAAATTTGGGTATCTAGTAAGGGGGTGGGTAAAGGTTATTGGAATCAATCAGAATTAACTGCTAAAACTTTTGAAGCTGTTTTACCTAATAGTTCACAAAAATTCCTTCGTACAGGGGATTTAGGATTTATTGATGAGGGAGAATTATATATTACAGGAAGACTCAAAGATGTATTGATGCTGTGGGGTTTGACTCACTATCCCCATCATATTGAGGAAACTGTAGAAAAATCTTATGAGGGAATTGCTCCTAATAGTAGTGCTGCTTTCAGTATTACTGTGAATGGAGAAGAAAAATTAGCGATCGCAACTGAAGTTAAACGGAGTTACCGCAAGCACATAAACATTGATGATGTAGTAGAAACCATGCGGTGGAAAGTTTTTGATGAGCATTTTGCCGATATTCATGCGATCGCCTTTCTCTCTCCTGGAAGTCTTCCTAAAACCTCTAGCGGAAAAGTTAGAAGAAATTTTTGCAAGCAGCAGTTTTTAGCGGGAGAATTAAACATTCTGGGGCAATGGATTTCTGTTGAGGGAGATAATAGCAATATTACTTCTACTATTGAGAGGTATTTCAACCCGATGACTCATCTCAAAAGATATTCAGGATTGATTAGGGGAAGATTAAGAAGAGTTGTGTATACAATATTAAGTCGATAAACTGAAGCAAAATTTCTAAATGTTAGTGGTTAGTAGTTAGTAGTTAGTAGTTAGTGGTTAGTTGTCTCCTAATCCCTTTGTATCCTACTCACCTGCTCCCCAATACCCAAAGTTACTCATTATTCAAAAAGGATCGTAGAACTATTTATACTCCCCCTTTAGCCCGTTTAATTGAACAACTACAGCTTTTACCTGGAGTGGGACCCAAAACCGCCCAGAGATTAGCCTTGCACCTAATTAAACGTCCAGAAAAAGAAGTACAAGCCCTAGCTCAAGCTTTGGTAGATGCAAAGAAACAAGTAGGCTTGTGTAAAATCTGCTATCATCTTTCTGCTGAACCTGTTTGCTCGATCTGTAGTAATCATAATCGCGATCGCACTACGATCTGTGTCATCGCAGATTCTCGTGATGTAATTGCTTTAGAAAAAACTAGGGAATATCGGGGTTTATACCATGTCTTGGGGGGAGTTATTTCTCCTATGGATGGAATTGGTCCAGAACAGTTACATATCGACAGTCTGGTAAGAAGAGTTAGTAAAGAACAAATTAAAGAGATTATTCTCGCGATCGATCCTAGTGTGGAAGGAGAAACTACCACTCTATATATTGGTCAACTACTCAAACCTTTCACTAAAGTGACTAGAATTGCCTTCGGTTTACCAATGGGTGGAGACTTAGAATATGCTGATGAGGTGACTTTAGCTAGGGCTTTGGAAGGGAGAAGAGAACTAGATTAATCAAGATTTGGTTACTTGTTTAGAATTACCAGAGCTTATTGGGTATACTTATAAGCGATCGCAATAATCTAGTTCGCAAAAAGTTATGGTAAAGCAAGTTCCCTCTGTTCTATCTAAGGTAATTTCTCCTTCCAACTGTTTAGTTAAGGTAGAAACTAATTGTAATCCTAATGATTCGGTATTCTGAAAGTCTAAATCTATCGGAAATCCAATACCATTATCTTGAATTTTCAGAACAATTAAACGATTAATTACTGTATGTAAACTCACTACAATATGACCTTTTTGATTATTGGGAAATCCATGTTCAAGGGCATTAGCAATCAATTCGTTAACAATCAATCCACAGGGATGAGCTGTTTCTATATTGATTAATACTGGTTGAATATCAAGAGAAAATATAATATTAGTTTGATCGATATTATATGTTTCTGATAATTTTTCTACTAAAGTTTCAATATATTGACTAAAGTCAATAGTTTTCAAGTCATGAGAATTATATAATTGTTCATGGATTAGTGCCATTGAATGAATGCGATTTTGACTATTTTCAAATATTCTGATAATCTCTGGTTCTTGAATATATGCTGTTTGAAATTCCAAAAGACTTGAGACTACTAATAAGTTATTTTTGACTCGATGATGAATTTCTTTTAGTAATAGTTCTTTTTCTTTAAGAGAATTTCTAACTTTGCTTTCAGCTTGTTGTCGTTCAATAATTTCTTGTTCTAATTTTTGATTAATTTGCATTAATTGAATTGTTCTTTTTTCTACTCTATTCTCTAATTCTTCATTAAGTTTTATAAGAGCTTCTTGAGCAATAATTCTTTCTTTAACTTCTTCCTGTAATTTATAATTAGTGTTTTTAATTTTAGCTTCAGCCGTTTTTCTTTGTTGGATTTCGCACTCCAATGTCTCATTCTTTATTGCCAAACTTTGAGTCATAAATCTGAGTTGTAAATGTAACTTGATTCTTGCTAAAACTTCTTCTGGTTGAAAAGGTTTAGTTACATAATCTACTGCTCCAACTTCAAATCCTTTTATTTTATCTTCTGTGCTGGATAAGGCAGTCATAAAAATAACAGGAATGTCTTGTGTTTGAGGATTTTTTTTAAGGAGACGACAAGTTTCATAACCATCAATTCCTGGCATTAATACATCAAGTAAAATAATGTTTGGTTTGGCGTATTCAGCTCTTTTTAAACTACTTTCACCATCTTGAGACACCAAAATTGTTAATCCATAATCTTCCAAATAATCAACAATCACTGCTAAATTAGTGGGATTGTCATCAACAATTAAAATATTATGATCTTTCAGATCAAATTGAAAATTAAATCCATTAGTAATTAAAGTCGTCGTCATTTTTTTTGAATTATATAGATTATTTTTAATCGATTAAATATTAATTTAAGAGACAATAATTATAAATATTTTTCTACCAGATTAACAATAGCTTTTTCTTGAAAACCTCGGGCTAAATTTTTCAACTTTCTAGCAAAGGGAAGATATTTATCATCTAATTGTTCTAAATAGTCAGCTCGTTCGCGAATTTTTTTCATACTTCCTAACATGGCTAACTCATATAAAATTTCTATTTCTTCTATCGGTGGTGCAATTAAAGTTTGAGTCAATATCGAGTCAGTTTTTTGCTGTGGATTGACTTGAGGTATTTTGATAGTTTCGTAAATCCACTCTAATTCCAAATACTCTTGTAGCAGAGAAAATAATTGCTTTTCTTCAATTGGCTTGGGTAAAAATGCTTCGCAGCCAACAATGCGACTCTTCTTTTGATCTGAATCCAAAACACTAGCTGAAATTGCAATAATAATCACATCTTTAATTGAAGGAATTTTTCTGATTTCTTTAACTGCTTCAAATCCATTCTTAACTGGCATAACTAAATCAGTTAGAATACAATCTGGTTTAATTTGTCGTGCCAGATCTATTTCTTGTTGACCATCTTCTGCTAATGTAAGCTCAAATCCCAATGGTTTAAGCATATTGACAACTAGCAAACGATTTTGTTGTTTGTCATCTACCACCAAAATTTTGCGCCTTCTACCTTTATAACCAATAATTTGATGTTCTTCTAATTTATGTTGAAAACTGGCATTATTAATTACTGGGAAAATAGCATCAAACCAGAAAGTTGAGCCTTTATCCAGTTTACTTTTGACTCTAATTTTACTGCCCATTAATGTTACTAATTCTGTGCTAATAGCTAACCCTAAACCAGTCCCAGCTTCTCGACGCTTAATGTTACCAACTTGGAGAAAAGGTTTAAATATTTGCTCTAACTGTTCAGCACTAATGCCAACACCTGTATCAATTACTTCAAAACGCAGAGTTTCTTTAGCAATATTGCTGTAAATTTTGGATTTAATTGTGCTTACTTTGAGTGTCACTTTTCCTTGATCGGTAAACTTAACAGCATTTCCTAAAAGATTAAGTAACACTTGTCTAAGTCGTTTTTCATCAGCTTGAATACCTATGGGTAAAGAAGGTGATAATAAACATTCAAACAAGATATCTTTTTCTAGGGCTTGCATCCGAATAATATTGGTAATGCCATTGAAGAAACTTTGACAATGAACCTCGCTGGGATACAGTTCTAGTTTACTGGCTTCAATTTTAGAGAGATCCAGAATATCATTAATAAGCGTTAGTAGATGATTACCGCTTTCATAAATTATTTTTAGACCATGACTTTGCTGAGGTGAAATATTGCGATCTCGAAGAGATCCGCTTTGCGGGGCGCATAGTGCCTGATTTCGTAGATCCCGTTGGAGAATTTGAGCATAACCAAGAATACCGTTGAGAGGAGTACGTAATTCATGGCTCATATTGGACAGAAATACACTTTTGGCTTTATTTGCAGACTCTGCTGCTAATTTAGCTTTTTGTAATTCTTTTAAAGCTATTTCTAATTGTAAAGCTTTTTCTGAAGCCAAAGTTTCACTTTGATGTAAAGCTTCTGCACGAAGTTCCAAATTATCCACCATTGTTTTTAACTTGGTAGTCATAAAATTAAACGTTCGAGCTAGAATTGCTAATTCATCATTAGTAGAAACAACCATTTCATAGTTTAAATCCCCTGCTGCAATATACTGTGTTGCAGTAATCATTTGTTTTAATGGCTCCGTAATAGAGCGACTAAAAATAAAAGCAACTAAACTAGTAATGCTTGCAGTTATCAAAGCTAACATTAGACTCTGATTTCTTTCTAGAGCGAGTTTTTGTTTGAGAGACGCATTAGATACTTCTATGCTGATAGCACCTAATATTTCATTATTCGTCATCAATATTTTGCCCGCAATGAGACGATCTGTTTGCCAATCAAAAAATGTTGTCTTATTCTGTAAAATTTTGGTACCTAAAGGGTCTATTTCTAAGCCTAATTTATCTTGTTCTTTAATGTTGGAATCAGCAATTACTCTACCATCTTGCTGATAAGCACGGGCAGTAATTAAAATTTCTTGCATACTGATTTGATTGATGATACTTTTAATCAGTTCAATATTGCCCAAGTTTAATGAATCCGCTGTTGATATCTCTAGAGTATTTAATAAAATTTCACTTTGTTGTTTCAGTTCTTGACGAAAAATTTTCGCACTACGATAAAGTGAAATATAAGTAGCAATAATAATAGAAATTGAAACTAAACTCGTTATTG
>JASJDF010000339.1 GCA_030065715.1 Xenococcaceae cyanobacterium MO_188.B19
ATCAAAGTTCTAGAAATTCGAGAATCTGCCTTAGCTTTAGCTATAGAAAAACTCAATCAAGATATTGAATATATGCCCTTGCAAATCCGTAAATATACGGATTTGCAACGGGAAGTAACAGTTGCCAATAGAAGCTTAGTTCGTTTTCTAGAAGCCCAAGACAAACTAGAATTACAAGCTTCACAACAAGCCTTACCTTGGCAAACCATATCTGAACCTACAGTTACCGAAAATCCCATTTCTCCTAATGTTCCGCGAAATTTAGCTTTGGGAGTAATTGGAGGCTTATTAATGGGTATGGGAGCAGCCCTATTAGCAGAGCGTCTTGATCCTGTATTTCATTCTGCTGAAGAAATGAAAGAAAGCGTCAATTTACCTATCTTGGGCTTAATCCCCACTCAGAAAGACTTGAAACCTGCTCAAATCCAAGGTACTAACAATCAGCTTAATCTTCCTCAACTACAAATTGGTAATCTTGCTCTAGAATTAGCAGAAAATTCATCTGCTCAATTACCTGGTCGTGAAACTAAAAGCAAACGTTATAATTCTTCTCCTTTTCTAGAATCATTCCGTTCTCTCAATACCAACATTCGCTTACTTGGTTCTGATAGCCCGCTAAATTCAATTGTAATTAGTTCTTCTATCCCTTCAGAAGGTAAGTCAACTATTTCTTCTCACCTCGCTCAAGCTTCATCAGCAATGGGACAAAGGGTTTTACTGATCGATGCCGATTTACGCCGTCCCCAAGTTCATGAGTGGACAGGACTCAAAAACGATAAAGGACTAAGCAACATTTTGGCAACGGGTTTACCTATAGAAGAAGCAATTAAAACCGTTCCACAATGGGAGAATCTCTCAGTGATTACCGCAGGTGATATTCCACCAGACCCAACTCGCTTATTGGCTTCTCACAAAATGCAAGAGTTGATGGATAAATTACTAGAGAGTCATCAATATGACTTAATCATTTATGATACTCCTCCTATCTTGGGTTTTGCCGACGGTAGAATCTTGGCTTCTCGTACTAATGGGGTGGTTTTAGTGGTGAGAATTGGTAAAACTGACCGCTCTTTACTCAAGCAGAATATAGATAATTTGAAAATGTCTAATGTCCCTGTTTTGGGGTTAGTGGCAAACCAAACTAATCCTAATGCTGACGGTGGTTATCACTATTACAATCGTTATTATGCCGAACGATAAGGGACTGGGACTCAGCAATTGTCATTGTGCAATGCAATGTAGGAATAATTAATTTATCAATTATTCCTACATTGCTAAACCGTAGAAATACCAAAAAAACCTAGAAGCAGTTAAACTAAATCTTGATAGTTAACATAAATTAATAATTGTGGATTCTCCTATTGTTACTTCAACTTTTTTCCTAACCTTATTAATGATGGTGGGATTGGTGTTTTTTATTCGCGCTTCTGTAAAAGATCGTACAGAGGAAATCGAACTGTCCACTTCTGAATCAGAGGACAGCATATTACCAAAGTTACAAAAATATTTTGATGATCGAGCTTATCGAGTCATAGAAGTCGATGCTCTAACCAATGAAGTTACATTTGAAGGATTTGTACAACCCAGTCTATTTATGGGAATTTTTCTCAGCTTTTTATCAGCACTAGGATTATTTTGTCTGGTGTTAGTTTTATTTATGCTATTTCCTCAGACTAGTAAAATTTTTTGGTTAGTAATTCTACTAGCCCCCCTTGCAGGGGTATTCTATTGGCAAAAAGCAGGACGTTTAGAAAAGGTATTACTCAGCATTAACCAGAACAACTCTGAGAGTCCAACTCAAAATATCATTAGAGTTACTGGACATCGAGATGAGTTGATTCAGTTGCGACAAAATCTTTCTTTTAAATAGCATCTGATTATAATTTAAAGGACGTTTTTGTAAAAACGTCCCCAAATGCTGATATATTTATTATTCTGTGCTTATCATCTGACTTTCAACGACTGTGAACGGCAGCCACAGTCTTTTTCTTATCTCCTTCTGGTAACTCGAATGATTGCAAGCTAGGAAAAAGAAAATGATTCTCTTCTACATATTGTGCCCCAAATAGACCTTTTTCTGCCCAGAAGTAACGATCAGTGGTGTGTTCGTTACGTCTAACTACTAAAAGTGCGGGGGGCACAATAGATTGAGATGATATATGTTTGCGGGCTGCGGTTACAGGTTTATCATCACCGCTTTCGATGTTATATTGAGGGACTAGCTCTAGTATCTTGCGACCCTCTTGGCGACGGCGACTCTTACGCTTCCGTTTTCTAGCCAACCCGATTACCTCCTATTCTGTTTTAAAAGTTGTAATTATGATTACAAAACTATGCCAAATTGTATCCTGATAATCAAAAAAAATCAACTGTCCATTTAAAGTTATGGGGATCAAAAATTCATTGTCAAAACATTACTTGTAAAGACTTTGACTGTTATGTATAGAAAATACCTAAAATTAAAAAAGTTAATAAAATCATTTTCTTGAATGTCATACTCTCACAATTTTGCTAGTCCTGAATTCCATCTTTTGTGTCAATCGCAAATCAAGTTGTTGACTCAAGCATTGGGAGGATTGTGGAGTGCTGTTTATTTAACGGAAGAGTCTATACAGAGTCGGGAAACTAACTTATTCCCTTTTATGATTTATCCTCAAAACGAGAGTCAGATTTATCAAAAACTTTCTGGGAAAAAATTACCTGAGATCTGGCAACAAGTTATCTCAGAGAGGATTATTAATCCTAGTTTATTACTTCCTGATAAGGCTACACAAGATAGTTGGAGTAATCGACTCAAAAGCTCTGAGGAACTAGATCATAAGCAGCTAGTTTTACCTTTAATGCACGAAAATACAGTGATGGGTTTGCTGATAATTGCCAGGGAAAAGAGTAATTGGGAAGACCAAGAATTAGAACAAGCGAAAAATATTGCCCAAACTTTAGCGATCGCAAGATTTATGGATCGCCAATCCCAATGGTATCGGAAACAACTAGAGTTGCAAGAAGAAGCAAATCGTTGGCAACAGGATCGCCTAGACGATCTTCTACATCAATTACGTAATCCTCTGACTGCACTAAAAACTTTTAGTAAGTTGTTAATTAAAAGATTATTACCAGATGAGAAGAATCAATCTTTCGCAGAAAGTATGCTCCGAGAAAGCGATCGCTTATCGGGATTATTACAACAATTTGAAACTGAAGTAGATCGGGTTTCGGTAACTCCTACAACAGCAGAATCTATTTATCCTCCAGCTTTACCTTTTCAAGACGAAGCTAGTATGGTTCTCAGTAATAGATCGGCTGATCTAAATCCGAATCGCAATAATTTTTTATTACCAGATAGCAAGAAAGATTTAGAGTCCGTTGCCCTAAAGGCTATTTTAAAGCCTTTAATACTGACCACCGAAGCGATCGCGTTAGAAAAAGAAATTAAGTTATTGGTAAATATAAGGGATGATTTACCTCTAGTTAAAGGCAATCCTCAAGCTTTAAGGGAAGTTTTTAATAACTTGATTGATAATGCTATTAAATATACTCCTTCTAAAGGAACAGTAAAATTAGAAACTAAGATTCAAAATGGTTTAGTGGGAATAGCTATTGAAGATACAGGTTATGGTATCCCAGCAGAAATCCAACCGCAAATTTTTCAACGCCACTATCGGGGAATTCAAGCAGAAGGAGATATTCCTGGTACTGGCTTAGGTTTGGCGATCGCTAAAAATTTAATGGTACAGATGGCAGGAGATATTGAGTTAATTAGTCCCAATAATCTGGCAAAAAATAGTAATTTCCCTGGTACGACTTTTATTGTGTGGATGCGCCAGATTCAGCTAAACTGATATCTGCATTAAGCACCTATGATAAATAATCTTATAAAGAATGAGTATTCAAAACCAACTCCAAGAATTAGAAACAGAAGCCGTTAGCGCGATCGCGACATCAGCTAATTTAGAAGCTCTAGAGCAGCTAAGAGTTAATTATTTAGGGAAAAAAGGTCAACTTTCCCAAATTTTGCGAGGTATGGGCAAATTAAGCCCTGAAGAACGTCCTGTAGTTGGAGCTTTAGCCAATGAAGTTAAAGTGGCAATCCAGACTAACTTAGAAAAGCAACAAGTAGTCTTACAAAAAGCAGCCATAGAAGCCCAAATTGCAGCAGAAACCCTAGATGTCACTATGCCTGGTGTCAGCCGTCCTCTAGGCAAAATACATCCCTTAAATGGAGTTATTGACCAAGTTTTAGATATTTTTGTCGGTTTAGGTTACACCGTTGCTACTGGTCCTCAAGTAGAAACCGATTACTATAATTTCGAGGCACTTAATACACCCCAAGATCATCCAGCAAGGGATATGCAAGATACTTTTTATCTTCCTGGAGGTCATTTGTTGCGTACCCATACTTCTTCAGTGCAAATTCGCTACATGGAAAATAATGAACCTCCAATTCGCATTATTGCACCTGGAAGAGTTTATCGAAGAGATACAGTAGATGCTACCCATTCTGCTGTTTTCCATCAGGTAGAGTTATTAGCTATCGACAAGGGATTAAAATTTACCGATCTTAAAGGAACAATTAAAGAGTTTTTACGAAGAATGTTTGGAGATGATCTCCCTGTGCAATTTCGTACTAGCTATTTTCCATTTACTGAACCTTCAGCAGAAGTTGACGTGCAATGGAAAGGTAAATGGTTAGAAGTTTTAGGCTGCGGAATGGTCGATCCTAATGTTCTCAAAGCAGTAGGCTATGATCCAGAAATCTATACGGGTTTTGCTGCAGGTTTTGGGGTAGAAAGATTTGCTATGGTGTTACACCAAATTGATGATATTCGCCGTCTTTACAATAGCGATCTCAGATTCTTAAATCAGCTTTGACTATAGCCTTTGTCAAATTAGCAAGATACAATACCATGAACAATCAACCATGAACAATCAACGAAAATGAGGGTTTTGGCTGTATCTCATTAAAATGAGAAAATGAGAAACGCTATAATTTCTTCAATAGGTTTTGAGTTTATAAGTAATGGAGGAATTAATGATCAGAAAATTAATTAGTATCATAACTGCATTTGCTAGTTTCATAGGGTTGGTGCTGATAGGAAATAATGCTATGGCTAATCCTGTAGAAAATAGCACAGTAACTCAGGAATCTTACACTAAAGTCGTCAAAGTGGTTAATCTTAATGTTAGTAGCCCTTTCTTGGAATTGAACAATAAAACACCAATTTCTATGCTTGAACATTTAGGCTGTTCTTGTGGTATGTGTACTCAAAGAACAAACAATTTAGAATCTAAAATTTAAAAAATAAAAATTACCCAAGTAGATAATAGTTCTATGCTTATTAAACAGATTGAATTAGTGTACAAAACATTAACTCTATCTGTTTTTTATTTTCCCAATTTAATCTATTCTTTTAGTAATCATGTTTAGAGTTTTTGCTAAAAACTGTGATCGCAATTTTGATAGGTGGACTGATGCTTTATATCATGCCAAATCTTTGATACCGCAATGTAAAAGTTTATTTGAAGATATCCGAATCTTTTATCGAGAAGATTTAATTTGGATATATAGTCGCTCTCATAAGTATCCTCAGTATATAGGTGCTGGTACTTATGATCGTTTAGCAAGATTATTTATTTTAGAAAATACAGAAGAAGGAACATAATTTTTATGTTTAAAAATTGGAAATTAAGAAAAAAATTTACCATAATTCTCCTCGGAATTTTCATCGTAGGATTAACTCTCATTGGTACAGCATTAATCGCAGTTTTAGAACGAGACACAGAAAGTCAAATTGCCTCTCAGGGGTTAATTCTAATCGAAACGATGAACTCTGTCCGAGCTTATACGAGCAATCAAGTTAACCCAGAGTTGAGAGACCGACTAGACGAAGAATTTTTACCAGAAACAATACCAGCTTATTCAGCCAGGGAAGTATTTGAAGATTTACGAGATCGCAATGTTGCTTATCGTGAGTTTTTCTATAAAGAGGCAGTTTTAAATCCTTCCAATTTACGAGACTTACCAAATCGTTTGGAATCTGAAATTATTGAAAAATTTATCGGCGATCCTAATCTGAAAGAAATGAGGAAATTTCGCTCAACTCCCACTGGAGATTTCTTTTACATCGCTCGTCCTATTACTATTACCAATCCCAGTTGTCTACAATGTCATAGTACTCCAGATATAGCTCCTCGCAGTCAAGTAGAACGTTATGGTACTGTTAATGGTTATGGCTGGAAACTCAATGAAATTATTGGGGCGCAAATTATCTCTGTTCCTGCTAAGAAAGTTATCAGTCAAGCCCGTCAATCATTTCTGTTACTAATGGGGATTATTTCTTTAGTGTTCTTGTTAGTAGTTGTTTTGATTAATCATTTACTAAATCTCAATGT
>JASJDF010000340.1 GCA_030065715.1 Xenococcaceae cyanobacterium MO_188.B19
AATTCTCTAATATCTTAGAGCTAGAACGACGCTGGAAAGAACCTGTGGTTTTGGTAATATCTTGCCATTCCTGTTTAATGGTTTGAGGTAATAGGTCTTTTTTAATCTTGGGAGCCAAGTAACTTCTTGCCACACTATATTTACCGTTACTTAAGGCATCGACAAATTCCTCGGCACTATCTTGAATATCGTCAAGCCAGAGAAAATCAACACTACTAATTTGCTGATTGCGGTCTAAAGTAATGAGAAAATCGGGGGTCGAGTTGGCAAAATTGGCACTGACTAGAACAGTATAGGTATCAAATGATTCCGTAGGACGAATTCTTCTGTATTGCAGAAAAGCTCCCGATTTCTGAGATATTTTTTGCCATGCTTCTTCTATATCTTCTACTGAAGCATATTCCCTGATACCAGGGCTAAGATATTTGCGGGCTTCCTCAAATTTTCCTGCAATCATAGCATCAAAAAATTCCTGAGTGATCTTTTTAGCTCTAGCCAATTGTTCTGATTTAGTTGTATTAGATTGGGAGGCTGTTGTGGTCTGTTCGTCTGAGTCAGGAAAATCTACTCCGACAATTTCTCTCAAAGAATTAAAAATGATCATAAAGCGACGGTTTTCTCGTTCAAACTCTACATCCACAAGAACTACTTTAGGATGAGAATTTTCTACGATCTTGGAATTAGAACGACGCTGGAAAGAACCTGTGGTTGCTATAATCTCTTGCCATCGCTCCTCAATAGTTCTAGGCAATAGTTCTGTTTTAATCTTGGGAGCCAAGTAACCTCTTGCGGAAGCATATTTGCCATCACTTAGGGCATCGACAAATTCCTCAGCACTATCTTGAATATCGTTAAGCCAGAGAAAATCAACGGCAGTGATTTGCTGATTGCGATCCAAAGTAACGAGAAAATCAGGGATTGAGTTTTGAAAATTGGCACTGACTAGAACGGTATAGGTATCAAATGATTCTGTGGGACGAATTCTTCTGTATTTGACAAAAGGTCCCAATTTCTTCAATACTTTTTGCCATGCTTCTTCTAGATCTTCTACTGACGAGTAGTCCCTGATACTAGGGCTAAAATACATTTGAGCTTCCTCAAATCTTCCTGCAATCAAAGCATCAAAAAATTTTTGACTAACTGCTTCTGCTTTGACTAGTCCCTCAGATCTAGCTTGATTAGATTGAGCAATTTGAGCGATCGCCTTATTTGGGATGGGAATCCCCATATTTCCGCTAAATATTGTGGCAAATATCATTAACCAAATCGGGAAATAAGGCAGTTTTTGTATTCTATATTTCATAGTAAATAACCTAAAAGTTAGCCTTTAAAATTTAACCTTTAAAGGTCAAATATGTCTATTTTTACTTAAAATTACCATCAAGCAAGCTAATGATCCTCATTCATTTCCTGTGCTGTATATAATCCCACCAATCTAGCAATAAATATACTGGGATACATCAGCCCTGTGACTGCTTCTAAATTAGCCAGGGTTTTCGCTATACTACTAACAGGAGTAAGATCACCGTAGCCTAGAGTAGTTAGGGTGGTAAAGCTGAAATAAAACATCGAATCAATTACATCTAAAGGCTCTATTGACTCAGAAAAAGCGTTAGGATCAAAATAGTAGACCATAACATAAAGTAACGACCAAAATATACCAACTAAAAAGAATACGGCAATTCCCCCCTTAATGGTATCGCCGGTTACTTTTTTAACCAAAAAGATTTTTCTATTGATTGTAATCAGTGCTGTTAGTATAACTAAGGAGTAGGTTACGGTTACTGTAAATTTAAGAAACTCGATTCCCTCCGAATTTACTTGAACAGAGGTATAGATATCTAGGGTAAATGCTGCTGCTATTAAAGTTAACAGCAGAAAAAAAAATCTCTTTGTGAGATTAAATGTCCTAATAATGGCAAGAATTGTGCCAAAAAACAGCACTCCTATGATAATACGCCCCGTTACTCCTTCAAAAATAGGAGATATTATAAAAAGTAAAATGGTTATGGATAAAAGTTGGGAATATTTATTTGGTATAAATTTATGATGCCAACCTAATTGCATAGTTTTAAATTAATATTTGAATCTTATTTTAGAGATTGGTGATGAAAAAACTTATTGTATTAGGATTTTTTAACTTTTTGTCCAAAGAAGTCTCTCGATTTATCGAAGAGATGAATTGGGACGCAGGGTTGACATTTTTGACACCAAAACTTTATAGAGAAAGCGTTTCAGGCATCGTATAATAAGTACAAGCGGAGATGATTAGATGTAGGTGCTGCTTCCGAACTATCCGTTGGACAAATGCCTAAGTAGCCTATCAGTCTAGTTTTTTCGGAAATACTGGTAGCCTCGATAAGTACCGCTAGTTCCAGAAACTATGTACAAGAGTGAACCCAAGCAAACAATTACGGGCGCACGGTGCTGGCGTTCTTGCCGTCGCTACTACTTCGGTAGTGGATCACGTAGCAGTAGCTACTGAGGAGGCTAAGTAAGACCAAAGACAAGCTTGCTTGTTGGAGGCATCGGTCAATGAAGGCGGAAACTTGCGATTTATCGCGAGTAGTTCATCAAATGCTCATTAGTTGGTAAGAGCTAAATGTAAGCTTATTTTCATATCCCTGTCAAGTTCACGAAGTCAGAAATATGAAATCAGCCCTAACCCTAAAGGATACCGCTGCCCCTGCGGGTAGAGCTTCGCAAGCGCATAAGGATTCCCTTCGGTCAGGTCATACCGTATTCTGACTTTAGCCCGAAGGGCTTGGTAACAAGAAAAAGTCCCAGTAATACCCAATCTTGATCTTAAAAATTGCCAAACCATGAAAATTCTAGTACTCAATGCAGGTTCGAGCAGTCAAAAAAGCTGTTTGTATCAATTAAAAGAAGACACCTTACCACAAGAACCTCCCAAGCCTCTGTGGGAAGCTCATACTGATTGGACGATAGCTGAAGGCTTTGCTGTTAGTAAAATCAAAGCCCAGGGAGTAACCCTAGAAACTAAAATAGCAACCCTTGACCGTAGGTTAGCCTTAGCTCAGACCCTCGATACTTTAACAAGTGGCGAAACCAAGGTGATGGATGAGTTATCAGAAATTGATATTGTGGGACATCGAGTAGTGCATGGTGGTACGGAGTATGCCCAAGCCACTTTAGTTACTCCTGAAGTCAAAAATGCGATCGCTAATTTTATTCCTCTGGCTCCTGCCCATAATCCTGCTAATTTAGATGGAATTGAAGCAATTGAAGAGATACTAGGCAATGTACCCCAAGTAGCACTATTTGACACTGGCTTTCATCGTCAAATGCCTCTAAAAGCTGCGGTTTATCCTCTTCCCTATGAGTGGTTAGAACAGGGAATTCGTCGCTATGGTTTTCATGGAATCAATCATCAGTATTGCGCTCAACGTACGGCTCAATTACTCGGTAAGCCCTTAGAATCACTTAAAATAATCACCTGCCATCTAGGTAATGGTTGTTCTCTAGCAGCAATTCAAAATGGCAAGAGTATTGATACCACTATGGGATTTACACCCCTAGAAGGGTTAATGATGGGTAGTCGCAGTGGCTCAATCGATCCAGGAATTATGATTTATTTGATGAAGAAGTATAACTTTACTCCTGAGCAATTAGACAAAATGCTGAATAAAGAGGCAGGATTAAAAGGAATTTCAGGATTATCCGCCGATATGCGAACTATACTTGCTGCCATAGCAGAAAACAATGAGCAAGCGAACTTAGCTTTTGAGATGTATATTCATCGCTTACGCTCCTCTATTGGTTCAATGGTAGCCAGTCTAGGAGGTTTAGATGTATTGGTGTTTACCGCAGGAGTAGGAGAAAACGCGGTACTAGTGAGAGAGAAAGCTTGTGAGGGGTGGGAGTTTTTAGGATTGAAACTAGATTTAGAGAAAAACCAATCTTCTCCCCAAGATGAAGATATTGCAACCGCAGATTCCACAGTACGCATACTAATAGTACAAGCAGAGGAAGATTGGGCGATCGCAAGTGAGTGCTGGCACCAGTTAAATCAGTTAAAGAACAAATAGCCAGATTAAGACTTTATTTACCATATTGACTAGATAGATAGAATAATTTTAAGTTATTAATAAAAACTACGATGAACATGCAAACTGATAAAGATTTAACTACCAATAGACAAGATCAAGAATTCTCATTACCAGAGAGAGTTGCTCACTTAGAGAAGCGATTGGATGAAGCTTTGATGATCATAGCGGATACCTATCGCTATGGGAAACTCAGAGAATTACTAGCAGCGAATAAATGGAAAGAGGCAGACCTCGAAACCACTAAAGTAATGATCGATATAACTGGTAAAGCGGAATTAGATGACATTACCCCCAACGATCTACAAACATTTCCCTGCAATGCCATTATGGTAATCGATCAACTTTGGCAAAAATACAGTAATAACCGCTTTGGCTTTAGCGTTCAGTTAAGTATATATCAAAGTCTCGGCGGTAATATGGATACCATTAGAGCGCAAAACAACGAATTTTTGCAACGTACCGGCGAGAAGATAGGCTGGCACGTAAATGGAAAGCGAATTGAATATGATGATTTTGATTTCTGTATTGAGGCATCAGAAGGCGCACTTCCTGGCAATTGGTGGTTTTCTCCTTATGGAGCAAAAATGGCAAACTTCTTCTTGGCTCGCCTAATTTCCTGTGAACTTTAGTTCTCCACGCCGAGATCATCGGTTGCACGAGAGAGGTTCAGTAGTTCATGGCGATCGCAATATCAAATCTCAATAGGTATTATAGTCCCCCATCTCTGGTGTGGGATAATGTCAACTATCCCACAATAATAAAGCTAAATCCTAAATACTAAAAGCTAAAATAAACATAGCGACGACTCAAATTCAAGGTAGAGATAGTGGGCGAACTAAATACGGCGGAATTGTTAGTAAAATGCTTAGAAAATGAAGGAGTTGAATATTTATTTGGCTTACCAGGAGAAGAAAACCTACACATTCTGGAAGCTTTAAGAGATTCTTCAATTAAGTTTATTACGACTCGCCATGAACAAGGTGCAGCTTTTATGGCTGATGTTTATGGGAGACTTACAGGAAAAGCAGGAATTTGTCTTTCAACCCTGGGACCAGGTGCTACAAACTTGATGACAGGAGTAGCAGATGCCAATCTGGATGGTGCGCCTCTAGTGGCAATTACTGGACAAGTGGGAACCGATCGGATGCACATTGAATCCCATCAATATTTGGATTTGGTAGCAATGTTTGCTCCTGTAACCAAGTGGAATACTCAGATAGTCCGTCCTGATAATACAGCAGAAATTATCCGTAAAGCTTTTAAAGTTGCTCAAGCTGAAAAACCAGGGGCAGTACATATCGATATTCCCGAAAATATCGCAGCTATGGATGTAGGAAAGAGTAAACCCCTACAAAAAGATGAGCGGGAAAAAACCTACGCTTCCTACAGAAGTATTAATGCTGCTGCTGCTGCGATCGCAAAAGCTAAAAAACCCCTAGTTTTAGCAGGAAATGGCACAATTCGAGCCAATGCTAGTGAAGCTCTCACCGAATTTGCCACTCAACTTAATATTCCTGTAGCTAACACTTTTATGGGTAAAGGAGCTATTCCCTATACCCATCCTCTGGCTTTGTGGACAGTAGGTTTACAACAGCGAGACTTAATTAGTTGTGCTTTTGATGAAGCAGATTTAGTAGTTGCGGTAGGATACGACTTAATTGAATATTCTCCCAAAAAATGGAATCCCGAAGGGACAACTGCTGTGATTCACATTGGCACTAATCCCGCAGAAATTGATAGTAGTTATATTCCTCTAGCAGAAGTAGTAGGAGATATTTCTGACTCTTTAATGGATATTGCTAAACGTTGTGATCGGCAGGGTAAAACCAATTCTTCCATTCCTGAACTGCGCCGTAAAATTAGAGAAAACTACGAACACTATGCCAATGATGAGGGATTTCCTATTAAGCCTCAGAAAATTATTTACGATCTGCGCCAAGTAATGAAGCCAGAAGATATTGTAATTTCTGATGTGGGAGCCCATAAGATGTGGATGGCGCGACACTACCATTCTGATTGCCCCAATACTTGCCTTATTTCTAATGGTTTTGCAGCTATGGGTATTGCTATTCCTGGTGCGATAGCAGCTAAACTAGTACATCCTGATAGAAATATTGTGGCAGTTACAGGAGACGGTGGTTTTATGATGAACTGTCAGGAATTAGAAACTGCTCTCAGGGTAGGTACTCCCTTTGTCACTCTTATTTTTAATGACAATGGTTATGGTCTAATTGAATGGAAACAAATTAATCAATTTGGACATCCTTCCTTTGTCGATTTTAGTAACCCCGATTTTGTCAAATTTGCTG
>JASJDF010000341.1 GCA_030065715.1 Xenococcaceae cyanobacterium MO_188.B19
AGCGTGGAAGCTATGTTTAATATTTTGTTGTTGTTGTTTACACTTTTATTTATTCTAAATAACTTAGATGCAAACGGTAGCTTAAATATAGGGTTTAAAACAAGTAAGCACAAACTTTTTGAGCGAGTGTCTAGGGTCTGCTTGACGCAGCCAGTAAGGGTTAACGTCCTTCAAGATTCCCCTTCTATAGCGCAACCTTAGGAGGGGAGTACGTCAAAGGCTTTGTATAATGAATTTAATATTATTAATTTTTGGTAATTTGGCAACAGTTCGATCTTGTCCAAATTCACTAGGTTGTTTTATCTTTGTTCTAAAGTTGTCAGAACGATTGATAATATTACATAATTAATCTCAAAATTTAGGATATATATTTAGTCGTGGCTAAGCCCAAAGCAGGTATTATTTACAACGATATAAAACCCATGGCTTGCCAGGTAGCATTAGAGATAGAAGAAAAACTAACTGCCTCTGGTTGGGAAATTGCTACCAATACGGGAGTTGGTGGCATCCTAGAATACTCTACTCCTGGTAGCCCCGTTTGCCATACCAAGATAGAACAATTAGTTCCACCTAATTTCGACTCTGATATGGCATTTGCGATTGTTTTAGGAGGAGACGGCACTGTATTATCGGCTTTTCGCCAGCTTGCCCCCTGTGGCATCCCATTACTTACTGTTAATACAGGACACATGGGATTTTTAACTGAAACCTATCTCAATAAACTTTCCCAGGCTCTAGACCAATTATTAGCAGGAGAATATGAAGTAGAAGAACGCTCCATGCTAACTGTCAAAGTATTTCGTAATGATGCTTTATTCTGGGAAGCTTTAACTTTAAATGAAATGGTCTTGCATCGAGAACCTTTGACCAGCATGTGTCATTTTGAAATTCAAATTGGCAAGCATGCTCCTGTAGATATTGCAGCAGATGGCATCATTATTTCTACTCCTACTGGTTCTACTGCTTATTCCCTAAGTTCAGGAGGACCAGTAGTTACCCCTGATGTGCCAGTGTTACAATTAGCCCCTATTTGTCCTCATTCTTTAGCTTCTCGGGCTTTAGTATTTTCTGATCGCGAAGAGGTCAATGTTTTTCCTGCTACACCCAACCGTATGGTGATGGTAGTAGATGGAAATGGAGGCTGCTATATACTACCAGAAGACCGCATTTATCTGGCTAAATCCCATTATCAAGCTAGGTTTATTCGCTTACAATCACCAGAATTTTTCCGCATTTTACGAGAAAAGTTAGGATGGGGTTTGCCCCATATAGCTAAACCGAATTCTGTGGAACTTCCTTAAGGGATTTTGTATCTTGAAGAAGGCAGCTTCGGCATTTTGAAGATCATGATTGATAATTTTCGGGTTCTTTTACTGACAGACGAAGCTTTTTCTCGCCAAGCCAGTCCAGACTTACAGTTAGCAGGATATTATCCTGTAATCGAAAAAGAGATTATTCCAAGCTGGCAAAAATTCAACATTTTTGAACCAGCTATGATCATCATAGATAAGAAACGGAGTGGACAATCAGGAATTAATTTTTGTCATCAATTGAGGAGTGATGGCATTCGTATTCCCATTCTCATGTTGGTAGAAGAAGACACAGTGGCAGAAAGAATCGCTTGTCTGGAAGCTGGTGCGGATGATTATCTGCTCAAACCTTACAATAAGGAAAAGCTACTGAGTTTAATTCATTTGTATCTAAAGCCTACTGTTAATGTCACAGAGCAATTACGTTTTGGGGAATTAGTTTTAGATTTAACTACTCATCAGGTTATCAGAAACGGCTCTGAGATCGATTTAACTGCTAAAGAATTTGAGCTACTAAAGTATTTGATGTCCAATCCCAATAAAGTTCTCAGCAGGGAGAGAATCATCGAAAATGTCTGGGGGGATGACTATCGGGGAGAATCAAATGTTATTGAAGTTTATATTCGCTATTTGCGCCTAAAAATTGAAGTTGAAGGCAAAAAAAGGTTGATTCAAACAGTAAGAGGGGTTGGTTATGTTTTACGGGAAGGCTAGACATTGAATATTCAACATTGAACATTCACGGTAGGGTATGCTTCGCAGCTTATAAAGCCCATACAACAAACGTCGGGAACATTTATCATTTATCATTGATCATTTAAGACTTAATGCTTCGGAGTTTTAAGATTTGATGATAAATATAAAGAAAATAATTAGTTGGAGTATTTTAAGTTTATCAGTGATGCTGATCAGTTCTTGCGGTGTGTTGACTACCAATAGAGTTGATTTTGTGGCGCAAGCTGATGAATTTGAATCTCAAGCTCAAAAATTACCTATTACAGCTCAGGTAAATATTAAAGGTGAAATTATTGAATTAGAAGTAGCTCAAACTCCTGAGGAACAATCTAAAGGTCTAATGTTTCGTGAAGCATTAGCGGATAATAGAGGAATGTTTTTTCCCTTCGCTTATCCAAGAGTTACCCGCTTCTGGATGAAAAATTGTTTAGTTCCTTTGGATATGATTTTTCTCAAAGATGGTAAGATAGTTGCGATCGCGGACAGTGTTCCTCCTTGTAATAGTACATCAGAAGATTGCCCGGTTTATGGTCCAGATGATTTGGTTGATGGGGTTATAGAGTTACGCAGTGGGAGAGCTAAAGAACTTAATTTGAGTAAAAGCGATCGCCTAAAAATCGAGTTTTTAGATATTTCGCAATAAAACGCAGCAATAGTTTAAATTCTCAGTTGATTCTAAATTTTATACCAAACAATATCCCTATCCTGACATTACAGAGAATTTGGTGATTAATTTTCTGCATGGTTAATTAGATTCAATCGTAAATAAAATCCCAATCTATTGAGGGGTTATCTAATCTTTCACAAAAATAAAATATATTTTCTGGATTGTGATCCAGAACACTGGCAAAGTAAAATACGACTTCAATAATGGATAGAACTATCCCAAGATAGTGCCTTAAACAATGATCCTATTTGAATCATTATTCTTTATTTATTTTCTTAAGATTACATAAATTTAAAGGAGGTCGATAAAATTGAAAAATTCTATTTATAGTAAATTGATTCAATTTTTAAAAGATGAATTAGGTTTGTCTCCTGATTCTTTGGAGATTGCCAAAAAAGCTAGTGAGCAAAATCAAGGACCCATTCCGATGGTGTTATGGCAATATGGTTTGGTCACTATCGAAGAATTGGATCGTATTTATGACTGGCTCGAAGCAGTCTAGAGATTCAATAGTTTTCGGCGTAGAAGATCGAGAGCTTGGTAGGAGCTTAAATACCGAATCAGTGAACGCTCTCTATCTTTGCCAAAATGACATTCAAAGCTTTCTATTTCACCATTAGGACTGGCAAGACCAAGATAAACTAAGCCTACAGGTTTGGTATCTGTTCCCCCATCAGGACCCGCTATTCCAGTAATACTAATACCCCAATCGGAGTTGAGTTTTTGTTTGACTCCTTGTGCCATTTGTTGCGCGACGGGATGACTCACTGCCCCATATTTTTCGAGAGTTGCTTCTGATACATCAAGCAAAGTCATTTTTACCTGATTACTATAGGCAATAATTCCTCCCAGAAAATATGTAGAACTTCCTGAGACACTTGTAAAGATTGCACCTAAACCCCCACCAGTGCAAGATTCTGCTACTGCAATAGTTTCTTTGCGATCGCGTAATATCTTACTGACAACTGCTTCTAGAGTATCTTCATCTTTGCCAAAGTAATCTAATCCTGCAATTTGTTGTATTTCTGCTGCTACTGGTTGAATCAGAGCCATTGCTTCAGTTTCCGATTTAGCTTTAGCAGAAATCCTTAAACGAACCTCTCCCGCGGAAGCATAGGGAGCAACAGTAGGATTTTTCAAAGAAAATAAATGATTTACTTTAGTTGCTAAAGTAGATTCTCCAATACCCCGAAATCGCAACATTTGACTATAAATAATATCTTGACCCCAACCCTGACTTTTGAGGAAAGGTACAGCAGTTTCTTGCCACATCCTTTGCATTTCCGAAGGCACACCAGGGAAAGTTAAGATGGTAATAGTTTTGCCATTGTAGGGAACTTTCCAGATGATACCTGGGGCTGTGCCGGTAGGATTAGGTAATATTTTCGCTCCTACAGGAATCAAGGCTTGTTTACGATTGTTAGAGGTCATTTTACGACCAATAGAAGCAAATTTAGTTTCAATTGCTTCAATAATTTCAGGTTTTTCTTCTAAAGGAGTGTTAAAAAATTTTGCGATCGCTTCTGTAGTAAGATCGTCAGGAGTAGGTCCCAAACCCCCTGTAAAAATCAGAATATCAGCCCTAGAAACAGCAACCTCAATAACCTGATGAATGCGTTGCAGATTATCTCCTACTACGGTTTGATAATAATGGGGAATTCCCAAACTCGCCAATTCTTGAGCAAGATACTGACAGTTAGTATTTAGGATATCTCCTAGTAATAGCTCAGTTCCAATGCAAATAATCTCAGCACTCATTTATTGATTGAAGATATTTAACACTCTAAGAATATCCTGTTTACTGATTAATAATTTGCTCTATTGAAATAGGGGTATCTGGAAATGCCAAGGGTTGAATTGTTCCCGTAGTCAATGTGGATTTACTGGCATAATCTCCATCTAACGGTTCTCGAAACACTACCAAGTGAGATTTTTGAAGATTTACCACCCAATATTCTGCAATACCTGCTTCAGCATAAATTTTATTCTTGATTTCTAAATCCTTACCTAAACTAGAGTTAGCATATTCAATTAGCCAAAATATATTTTCTGGATAGGGATGATGTTCTCGATACTCTCTTCCTAATCTTTGCACAATAGCAATATCTGGTTCTGGTTCAGAATTATTGGGTAAAGTAATAGGTTTAGCATGACGAATTTTAGCTCTTTCTGCCAATAACTTGGTTAAATACTCTCCAGCTTCATCACTACAATAAGCGTGAGGTTCTCTTTCTGGAGGCATTTCGATAATTTCTCCTTTGAGTAATTCTACTTTGCGATCGCATAATATACCAGCAGCAACCATACGATGATATTCATCTATTGTCCACTTGGCAGCAATACAAGTCATTCTGCTTACTAGGGCTATTTCATATTGCCATTATACAAGTATGGTTTTTAGCTTTGATCGAAAGGTAGTTTAGAAAACTGCTTCTTGTTTTGTCTCAAAATTGCATAACTTCCTTGTCTCTAGAAATAAGTATTTAATGAACAAAGCAAATAGTTGAGAAAAGAATGACTTTTGGAAATCCCACAGCAACAACAAGAACATCAAACACAGGTATAAATAACATTGATGCCTTACTTTCTGAGGAACAATGGCAGTCAAATACAGTTACTTTTAGTTTTACTAGCAGCTTTTCTAATGATTATGAATCAGGATATCCTAATTATTCTACTCATTCAAGCAGTTTTCAAAGTCTAAACGCCACTCAAAGAGCAGTCGCACGTAATTGGTTTGATATGTACGAAGATGTGTCTAATCTTAATTTAGTCGAACTAACAGGTGCTAATGACCGCAATGCTACAATTCGTCTAGCAGAATCTAGCCATCCCAAGACAGCTTATGCTTATTTACCAGATAACATAGTAGAAGCAGGTGATATTTGGTTTAATCCTGATGATTACAATAACCCAACTATTGGAAATTATGCTTTTCACACCTTTGGTCATGAGATTGGTCACGCTTTAGGGCTAGAACACGGTCACGAGGGTGGTACTGCAATAGATTCAAACCGCGATTCTATTTTCCTAATCTTGTATTTTGAATATTGCGATCGCCTTTTCGCAAACTTTTAAAGATGGGCGATCTTTTTTTTGAGAAAGAGTTTGTTGGAGTGCGATCTCTTTTTAGAATTTCGAGCCCGAGAGTAGCGTATCTTTGTATGAACAGACCATTTTTTCTTAAAATGAAAAAGAGAGCATAATTCTGCTCTCCCAAATTAAAATACTTGAGTTAATAGTAACAAAATGAGCAATATAGATACAAGATGGGAACAAGCTCTTTTAAATAAAGTAACCAGCAAAGGCGAAAGAATTGCTGTTATAGAAAGAGACGTTAAAGAAATCAAAGACAACTCTGTAAAAACAAATGAAAGCATCTCAGCTTTACAAGAAAATGTATCTAATTTAGATAGCAGACTGTCTGATATAGAAAAATTAATTCATGATGCTAAAAAGCTAATGAAATGGATTTTAGGCGTTATGGGAGCAGTTTTTCTATCTTTAGTTGCTAACTTTATCTACGCCTATTTACACTAGCTGGATACAAGCGATCGCTTTACCTTGGATTTCTGAATGCGATCGCCTTGGGTAGAGTTTCAAGAACAGGCGATCTCTTTTTTGAGAGGTGTTTCTTGTGCGATCGCACAAGAAACA
>JASJDF010000342.1 GCA_030065715.1 Xenococcaceae cyanobacterium MO_188.B19
TACTTTGGAAAAAACGCCCATGAGTACCATTCCAAAAAACTTGATTAAAAATCCCTTGATCGTAAGAAGAATAAAAAGAAAAATGTCTATGTAAAGTTAAAGTTAGGGTACAGAGAAAAAAAATAACAGCTGCAATAATAACTAAATTTAAACCTTGTTTTTGGGTTAATTTTAATGAAGTCATCTAAATAATAATATATTCAATAAATTAAGAAAGGTATTAGGCATTAGGTGTTAGGTTTTAGTTTCTTGGGACAATTTGATTACTATATAACAAATAGGACAGACCCTAGCGTATTTGCCACAACTTTTGTTGTAGTAGCCAAAGGGCTTATATTGCCATATATGCCGAACAATCTTTCTAGGGAATTTAGCAAGATAATGAATGGTTATTGCTCGATTAATAGCCTCTCTGACTGAAACAGTTATAAAATCAATAAAGTAAATAATATCATTGGTGGAAATCTAGCCAATTTTTTCTAACCATAGATTTTAAACAATATTATTTTTAATCTCACTTAACCAGCAAAACTTCTACATCCATGTTTGATCGCATTACTCGCTTTTTTGGTTCAATTAAACTAGCCATACCTTTACTAAGTGTCATTATTGGGATTCTAATCTGGGCAACTTTCTATGAATCTCAAGTAGGCTCTACTACAGTACAACAGGAAATCTATAAAAGTCCTTGGTTTGGGGCTTTGATGTTTTTGTTGGCGATGAATCTGGGGATGTCTGCTTTGTCTCGCTATCCTTGGAGGGGAGCGCGTAAAATTGGTTTTGCTATTACCCATTTAGGATTGATTGTAATTATTGCAGGTTCGGCTGCGGTAATTCATTTAGGAGTTGAGGGAATGCTCCTATTAAGCACTAATGAGGGTGCTAATAATCAAATCCGAGTCGAAGGGGATACCTTAGAAGTTTTAGCTGGTGATAATGAAATTCAGCGAGCCAATATTTTTATCAAAGACGATGGCTCGGTTAATCCTCGATTTGTAGGAAACTTAGAATTAGAAAGTTACACTGATAATGCTGTTAGAGTAGTGAACTTTCTCCCAGGTGGCGGAGTGGATAACCCTGCTGCTACATTAAGCCTACATAGCGATCGCATGGGACAAACTTTAGAACGTTCTCTAGCTGTTGCTCCTAATGGTTATAATAAGGTCGTGATCGGTCCTGCGGAATTAGAAATTATTAAAGCTAAGGACTCAACAACATTAAAACAGCTTTTAACTGCGCCTCAAGAAAATAGTCAGCATCCTTGGGGAGAAATTACAGTTAATTACCAGCAAGAAAGTAAATCTTTTGATGTCAAAGAAAATGGCAGTAAAACTGTAGATTTTAAGGATTTAGAACTAAATTTTCTGCAATTCTTCCCTGATTTTCGTTTAGATAGTGATAATCGCCCGATCACTGCTTCAGATAGCTTAAACAATCCTGGGGTATTAATCGAAATCAGTAATTCTAGGGGTGTAGAAAGATGGTTTGTTTTTGGTAAAGAAGATATTCCCCCCATTCATGCGGTAGTTTCAGGAGAAGCAATTGCTGATTTAGATCTAGATTATCAAGTGCAAATCTCCCAAGCCAATGATTACTTTCGGGTTATTGTGGCAAAAGATGGTCAGCTATACTATACAGCTAAATCTTCTAAAGGTTTTAAATCGGGAGAATATAAACTAGGACAGTCGGTAACTCCTGGTTGGGCAGATTTTCAGATTACCCTAGAAGCATATATCCCCAATGCTAAATTAGAACGGGATGTTGTAATAAGTAATAATCCTGATGAGCAAGGTTCACCAGCCTTATTAGTTAAAACTGCTTCAGGTCAAGAAACTTGGCTACCTTGGGCTGAACCTACAGTTATTAACTCAGAACAGGGGGAAATCTATGCAGCTTTTAGCCCCAAACTCTTGCAAATTCCTTTTGCTATTAAGCTAGAAGACTTTATTGTAGACCGTAATGAAGGCTCAGAATCTGTCGCTATGTGGACGAGTAAAATCCGCATTGAAGATGAAGTTAATAACGTAGTAGAGCCTCGCAAAGTGTGGATGAATCATCCTACCTGGTATAAGGGATGGAAAATCGCCCAAGCTTCTTGGAATCCTGGGGATTTAACCCAATCTACTCTACAAGTGAAAAGAGAACCTGCTTTAGTAACGGGCTTAACTTGGTTGGGGTCAGTATTGGTTGTATCTGGGATTGCAGTCATTTTCTATGCGCCAGCTTTGACTAAAAAATTCAGAAGCAAGAAAAAGCTAGAAGATTCTAATCAAGAATCAGTTTTTGATAACGAGAGTGATAATCAAGAATTAGCTCCTACTCCTTAAGAGCAGGGACGTTCATAAGGTTAGTTTTTTTACATTTAAGCCTAAAATCAAGAAAAGGAAGACAAGGAGGACAAGGGGGACAAGGGGGAAATGCTGATTTTTTCGTTCAGATTATAGTGAACACTCGTCTCTTTGTTAAAAACCTACCCTTATAAGGAGTGGGGGACTAGGGGAGCAGGGGGGGGGGAATCAAACTTTAGTGTAAAAAAAATTTTGTAACCCTCGATAGCTGCTAGATTATTCTGTGAGCAAAAAACTAAATAGTATATTGAATGAGCTATGACACAGGGAAATAAACAGCCAGCAATCTTGGTTTTAGCCGATGGTAGCGTTTATCGAGGTTGGTCTTTTGGCGCAAAAGGTACTGTTATAGGGGAAGTTGTATTCAATACAGGGATGACGGGATATCAAGAAGTCTTGACAGATCCTAGTTATCGAGGTCAGATAGTTACCTTCACTTATCCTGAATTGGGCAATACAGGAGTCAATTCAGAAGACGAAGAATCAGCAAGACCACAAGTAAAAGGAGCGATCGCACGTAACATTACTTATCGTCCCAGTAATTGGCGTTCTACTCAATCTCTACCTGATTATCTTCAAGAATGGAATATTCCAGGAATTTATGGCATTGATACTAGGGATTTAACCCGCAAAATTCGCTCTCTAGGCGCAATAAATGGGGGAATTTCCACAGAAACACTTGACCCTAACAAATTATTAAACCAAGTAAAACAAGCCCCTTCTATGGCTGGCTTGAATTTGGTAAAAGAAGTTACCACCAAAGAAGCTTATGAATGGTCAGAAACTACAGAATCTAATTGGGAATTTGCCAATCAGAAAAACGCCCAAACCTATACTGTTGTGGCGATCGATTTTGGGGTTAAGAAAAACATTTTACGTCGTCTGGCTAGTTATGGATGTAAAGTAATTGTTGTTCCTGCTAATAGCTCTGTAGAAGAGATTTTAGCTCATAATCCCGATGGTATTTTCCTCTCCAATGGACCAGGAGATCCTGCTGCTGTAACAGAAGGAATTGCCATTACTAAAGAGTTATTAAAGTTGGAAAAACCTACTTTTGGGATCTGTATGGGACATCAAATTTTAGGTCTTTCTTTGGGAGCAGAAACCTTTAAATTAAAGTTTGGTCATCGGGGACTCAACCAACCAGCAGGATTACAACAAAAACAAGTAGAAATTACTAGCCAAAATCATGGTTTTGCGATCGCGCCAGACTCTTTGGGAGCAGAGGTAGAAATTACCCATCTCAATCTCAACGATCAAACTGTAGCGGGACTGCAACATAAAACCTTGCCTTTCTTTTCTGTGCAATATCATCCAGAAGCTAGTCCTGGTCCCCATGATGCAGATTATCTCTTTGAAAAGTTTGTCAATTTAATGGCGAATAGATAATTATTTTTGCTTCTGTGCTGAGAATCAAATTAATTGCCCAAGTGCGGTCTGCGTAGATGAAGTGCGTCGAAGACTACCAGGCACTGCGCGATCGCATTAACGATTTTGCCAGACTTCTAACCCTCATAATTGGAAATTAAGGAGAAATAACGTTAGGATTTCTTATAGAAGAATAAAGTTTTGTTAACAAACGTGACTACTAACCTCCAACCCTACAATACCTACAATTATCAAGCTACTAAATGGCATTGTCTTCATCCAATCTGGGAAGGAGATGAAACAGTAGTCCAGCAAGGATTACCCCATAGTAAACTAGCTCCAACCTGGCAAATTCTATTGTTGGGGGATGGTTCCCCCACGCGCCATCTTAAACTATTAACTGGAGAGCCAACAGAAGTCGATGTGATTGATATGTCTTTGATTGGCACAGATGATGATAACGCCCCTAAGCAAATAAATGCGATCGCAGAACCCAGACTGAGAAGACAAGTTTGGTTACGTACTGCATCAGGTCAGAGATTAGCTTATGCTGCTTCTTGGTGGGATGCTAACCATGTAGATGAATATTTACAAAATCGCTCTCTACCCATTTGGGAAAGCTTATCTCGTCTTCATACCGAACTATATCGAGATATCCAAGGCATTTATTATGGACATTCTAAGGCTTTAGAACTGGCTTTTGGGGAAAAAGGACCTTTTTGGGGGCGTCACTATCTATTTTGGCATCGTGGTCGCCCTTTAACCCTAATTTATGAGGTTTTCTCTCCTTATCTGTGTAAGTATTTGGGAAATACTAAGTAAAAGCTAAAAAACTCTATAGCGTAGTGCGTCAAATTATAATAAGCACTCAAAAAAGCTAATTTTACACAATATCTTTGACAGTACAAGACTTTTGACCTTTTATTATTCCTATAATGAACATTTTTTTAGGGCAGTATTCCTATAGACTTAGATACAAAAGTCTTTGAGCGAGAAAGTACCATGACTCACTTTGGGTTGATTTGTCCAGCATCAACAGGTCATCTTAATACAATGCTGCCTTTGGGCAAAGAACTCCAACAACGGGGAAATCGCGTCACCTTATTTGGCATACTGGACGCAAAATCTAAAACCCTAGCTGCTGGATTGGAATTCAAAAGTCTTGCCGAATCTGAGTTTCCTGAAGGAACGATAGTAGAATTATTAGCTCAATTAGGCAAGCTCAAAGAGCGTGAAGCATTAAAATATACTGTTAAAGTCATCAGCGATACTGCTGATGTTTTATTGAGAGAAGCACCAAAGGCGATCAAAGAAGCTGGTGTAGAAGCATTGCTCGTCGATCAAGCTTCATCAGAAGGAGGAAGTGTAGCAGAGTTTCTAAATATTCCCTTTATTTCTATTTGCAGCGCAGTAGTATTAAATCGTGAAGAGAGTATTCCTCCTTATTTTACAACTTGGAGCTACAATCCCGCTTGGTGGGCAAAACTGCGGAATCGATTAGGTTATCGGATTTTGAATCGTCTTGGCAAACCAATTTCAGAAGTGATTAATAAGTATCGTCAAGAATGGAATTTACCTGATCAATCTAACCGAAATGAGCTTTACTCTCAACTAGCCCAAATTAGTCAACAACCTGCGGAATTAGAGTTTCCCAGGGAGGAGTTACCCCAGTGGTTTCATTTTACTGGACCTTATCATAGTGCAACTGGTCGAGAAGTTCCTAGTTTTCCTTATGATCAGTTAACTGGCAAACCCTTAATTTACGCTTCTATGGGAACTGTTCAAAATCGTCTTATTAGAGTTTTTCAACAAATTGCAGAGGCTTGTGTCGGATTAGATGCTCAATTGGTAATATCTTTAGGTGGTTCAGCAAAACCCGAATCCCTACCAAAACTTGCTGGTACGCCCTTAGTTGTAGAATATGCTCCTCAATTAGAACTACTGCAAAAAGCTGCTCTCACTATTACCCACGCAGGGATGAATACCACTTTGGAATGTTTGACAAATGGAGTTCCGATGGTAGCAATTCCCATTGCTAACGATCAACCAGGTATTTCAGCCCGTATCGTTTGGGCTGGATGTGGTGAAGCCATACCAGTTAAGAAGATTGATGTTGCTAAATTGCGAACTGCGATTCAAAAAGTTTTAACGGAAGATTCTTATAAACAGAATGCGTTGAGGCTACAAGAAGCGATTAAGCAAGCAGGTGGAGTCAGTCGAGCTGCTGATATTATCGAACAGGTTGTATCTACAGGTAAACCAGTTTTAGCTTCAACGAAATAATAAAAACAATAGTGGAGACAAATATGAGTAGACAAAAAATGATTTTTCCAAATGGTTTGGAATTCTACTATCTCAGTAGTAAGGAAGAAACAGAATTTATTTTTTCGGAAATATTTACTGAACAGCAATATATTAACAATGGCATTGTTATCAACGAAGGAGACTGCATTTTTGACGTTGGGGCGAATATTGGACTATTCTCACTATTTGTGAGCCGACTTCAAAAAAATGTAAAAATTTATGCTTTTGAACCAATTGAACCAATTTTTGAAGTTTTGCAAGAAAATGTACATCTACATTCTCTGCATAATATCTTTTTATTTAATTATGGTTTAAGTTCAGAGAACAATTCTGAGAAAT